>JBBQIT010000245.1:0-6654 GCA_038325205.1 Bdellovibrionota bacterium | reverse complement strand
TCTTTCGATAGAGATCTTGCTCCCCACGCCAAAACGTTTCTCTCTCTGTACGAACTACGTAATCCATGGAACCTCCGTTTGAGGCCCACTATCGCAAATGACTTTTTTGGATTCTAGGTGGGGTTCGTGAAGCGCTCACCTTATTACTTTGATATCGCTTTCCGTTTCCTTGGTAACCTTAACTTTCAGTTCTGAAGCTTTCGCATAGGCCCTAGGATTAACCAGGTTAACCTCACGTTCCAAGTCGGTTTGTTTAAGGTTCTTCGCTTTCTCAATCCATTCGTCCCTATTTTCTGGAGTAATTACCGTCACAATTCTTCTCGCCTGGGAAAGGCTCAGTTCTCCCTGCTGAATCGCCTGATTAATCTCCGGAACTTCATCCGACTTCTCTGCCACCTTCTTGAAGTAGTAACTTTGAGATCGACTCAATTTGAGTCTTTGCTCACAATAATCGAAAATGTCTGCGTAGTTTAATTCCGCAAAAACCCGCTTCTTTCGCATCTGAATAAGAGCTTCCAAAAGCTCTGCTTCCGTATGCAAATACTGCTTCGCCAGTCCCGTTGCCCGCTCGTCCAATTGTTTTGTTTCATTCATACGGAATTCATATCATGGCTTTTTGAGGGCGCTTTTTTTGCGCCTTATCGGCCTACAGCGCTTTTCAATTAGTAGGAACCAGAGTCTGAGCGTTTCAACTCTACGAAGGCAACTACGGATCGTTTTTCGCGAAATAACCCAATAAAAAATCCACTTCGAAAGAAAGACCTCGGTATATTCGATTTCTGGAAAATAATGCGTCAAGCAAAAACAAATAGACCAGACCAAACGGACTAGATATTTTTGTAAGGAAGGCGAAGCCAACCCCCGTTTGGTTCGAGCGCGTGGCGACTTGAGGTTTTTCTTTTTCTTGCAGTTACCCATCGCCGCGTGCGGCTCGGTACTTCGCCTTCGGCTACGCCGGGACAAGTCGGATTTGGTTTCCTAGGAAGCCGCGCATTAAGGGTTTTGGCTTATTCCCTGGTATCCTTGCATGGGCCTCTCTCACACCAAGGAACCACATCATGGGAAAAACTCCACTTTTTAGAGCTCTTACGCGTCTGTTTCGAAATGCGAATAAACAGGGACTCAATCGCCGGGAGTTTCTAGCGGGAGCCGCCGGGGTTGGGTTAGTCGCTGCCAAAGCGCAAGCGAGTTTTTTCCTTCCCCGATTTCCCAAACGGATTTCGGCTACGAGCGATGTAGTGATTGTAGGAGCTGGAATCGCCGGCCTCACCACGGCATACCGACTGCGACAAAAAGGAATCGCTTCTGAGATTTACGAAGCCAGCCCTAGAGTCGGTGGAAGAATGTGGAGCCAATCAAATTTTAATCGAGACGGCATGTTCGTAGATCTCGGAGCGGAACTTGTGGATTCCGATAACTTGGATCTTATTACGCTCTGCCGAGAGTTAGAGGTTCCGATCGGAACTTTTCCGATACATCCCGAATTTCAATTCGAGGTCTACTATTCACAAGGAAGAGTCCGCACCGAAGCTGAAGTCCTTGCAGCCTTCCAGCCCCTAGCCGCGATCCTTACTACCGATATCGCAAGGCTTTCTGTGAATGGCGAATTCACAATGCCCTCCTATCACAATCCGATTAGTCCTGAAGTCGTGGCGCTCGATCACATGTCGTTGCGTGAGTACCTGTACTCGAAGCGAAACGAAGTCGATTCTTTCTTCCTCGATATCCTTAACAACGCCTACATAGGCGAATACGGAAGAGATACTTCGGAGCAATCGGCGCTAAATCTTTTGGTCCTCATCAATCCCGACACGAGTGAAGGGATTCAATACTTTGGTCCTTCTGATGAAGTGATGCGCATTCTGGGAGGTAGCGAAACCGTTCCGAAGGTTTTGGCAGAAAAGCTTAAATCTGAAGTTCCCCTCTCTCTTAATTCTAGACTCGTCTGCATTAGAGACAATGGGACCCAGTTCACTTTATATTTTTCGACTTCCAAAGGGACCTTTTCCAAAAAGGCCTCTCGGGTCGTGCTGACCCTACCCTTTTCTGTCCTTCGTGAAGTGGAGGGAATTTTTTCTCTAGGACTAACTGCCGCCAAAATGAATAGTATTCGCCACCTTGGATACGGCACCAATTCAAAGTTGATGATGGGTTTTACTTCTCGTTTTTGGAATTCAGTTTCTGATAATGTCCCGGCTTCCCGAGGTGTTATCTTATCCGATCTCAATACTCAGGAATTTTGGGACACGAGCCGATTGCAAAACGGGGCTTCGGGAATTCTGACTTCTTTCACCGGTGGCAAATCAGGGGAAAAGCCTCACGATGTAAAAGCGACATTGAGAGACTTAGCAAAGATCTATCCCACAGGGGTTAAAACCTTTGATGGTAACTCGCTTCTCAAAGTGTGGTCTCGATCTCCCTTTCAAAAGGGAAGTTACGCTTGCCCTATGCCAGGGCAATTTACGAGCTTCATTGGATCTGAGGGTGAGCCGGAACTAAACGGAAGACTTCTTTTCGCGGGCGAACATTGTAGTTCTGAGTTTCAAGGTTTTATGAACGGCGCTGTAGAAACGGGCAATATGGCAGCCGAGATTTTACATGGGGAGGAGCCCGAACCGCGTCGCCGATTTTCCAAGCGCCGCCGAAGCTAACGCCTGGTTAGTTCATCGGGTAGTAAGGATTCACTTTAACAAACTCGTCTACATAGTGCTGAACAGCACGAAAGTAGAGCTCATCGAAGACATTCGCCGAAACGCCATTTTCGGTGGCAAAAGCGATATAAGTTTCGAGGTATTGGGAAATCGATCTGAGACGAAGCCCTCTATTTGGCATTGGAGTGAAAGTATAAGTGGTCAAATCCTCCCGGCTAGGGAATGCAATCTTGTCAATTTTGGGTTGGGCTCTACGAACCGCCCGAAGCGCTCTGTCGACTTGGGCTGGCGAGGGATGCAAAATCGAAGCGTTCAAAGGCATACGATTGGAAAGTTCCTCATAGAACTGAGTCATAATGATAAGCCCCGAAGCTTGAGCGTGAGTTACGGCGACAAGGCCTTCATTAATGCCTCGATTGATGACGGGATCTTCAGACTCCAGATATCTATTACGAAAGGTCGCCCAGAGCTTTTCTCGAGGCCTTCGCTCCCCACCTTTGACCCAAATTTCGCCACTCTGTTGTCTCTCCACGGCCAGAATAACTCGGCGAGAGATATTCCTTAAATCCTCCCCGGGGGCACCGTTACTATATTCGAAGAAGGTGTTTTCGAGCATATCTGCGAAAACGGCGAAAAATACAGCTTCCTGGGCATGGATATCAAACCAACGGTGAAGCAGAGTTCGCGTGAGGAACTCCTGAAAGTCGGCGTCATATTCTTCTATCTCTTCGACCGATCGGTTGTGTCCAACCTGAGCCACGAAACGATTCCAAACCGCTTCGTGATGGAGAGAGCGCACCCATTCCAAAGCCACGTACTTCTGGCAAAAGCGAGAAAGCGCAAAACTCTGGCAACTCCCTAGAATTAGGGAAAGCCCAATGGCCCACTTCACTAAAAGCATGGGGATTGGGTTACCAAACTATGGGGTTTTCCACAACTCCAACCGCTTCGCTAAATAAAGTATCTCCATTGAGCTAAAATCGTGCCCAAGATGAACAATGCATTTGGGGATGGGGCCGAAGGCTATCTGGGCGTCGGGTACCTTTTTTTCCTAAGCTTTTTTCGACCTATTACAGTAATAGCGACAAAGGGGGAGAACCGCTCAAAATCGCAGAAAACAATTAGGTCGATTGTGTCCCTAACTCTTGACCTGTGTACCCACTTTACGTGTCGGCGCCGTTTTTGGCGCTTTCCCGAGTATTCCATCCGTGGCCTTTCGCACGAATTTCCAATTGTGCTGGCCCCTTGCTTGCACTTCTTAGACTTGCTTTTTCTGTGTGATTAGAAGCGGTCAAAGAGGCTCGATGGTGCGTAGGCTGTTCATAATGATCTCCTTGCTGATACTTGGACACTCCTATGCCCATGAGGTAAGCGAAGCATTGCAGACCGGTGATGGAAAACACCCGGTCGAAGTGTTCTCCAAGGAAGGGGCCAAAAAGTATGCCCTGTTATCGGCCGTCTGTTCCGCTTCTCCGGGGAAGACTTCTTTCTTCCCCCTTCACGAAGTGTATAGTTTTCAGCTCGCGCCATCCTATCATTCGAAGATCTGCTTCTATTCCGATGCCCTCAAGGCTTGCGCGGTTCGGAACGAAAATGCGAACGATCGGGCCAAAATCGAAAGGCTCTTATCTAAAATCGATATCAGCGATAGTCAGTGGGTGTGGAAAAATTCTCCGGAGAAGGAAGGGGTGCCGAGCACATTTGAGAGCTTTCTTCGGGCTCCCTACCGACCCATCCCCCCCCCAAATCCGACCGATTTTATCTATCGTTACCATCTCACCTCTACCGGTAGACACGATTACAAACCGGGCTGGGAAAATGCGACTGAGGAATGTCTAAGGCTAGATGAGGTGGTGGCCGGCCTGGGCGTTAGTACTGTCTCCGATCGCGCGTTCCGAGTCTCCCAGTATCGAAACTTTGCTTCGAGACGCGCTGAGGTAATGGCAACGATTCTTGTCGATCAACTTCGCCAATGGAAAGCTAAGGGGGAGTACGAAAAGTCGCTGACAAAGCTTCTAGAGGCCTCAATTCGCCTCGAACATCACGTAACGGAGATGGATCGTTTGAGTGGCGAAGAGGAGGATCTGCTGCGCGCGGATTTTCATAACAGTCGATTTCGCGACACTCGCTTGAAAGAGGTCAGAGAAAAGGCAGAAGAGCTCGAGTACGAAAGTTTGGGGTTGATGCGTGTCGCACTAACAAGTTATTTTGCGATCAACGAAGATTGGTTATGGGCTTTTGCCAATGCGAAGGCGCCAGAGCGTGAGGCGTTCTACGACGAGACGGCGAAAAAGTTTAGAGATCTACCTTTAATCGACAGCTATGCCGAGACGGAAAAGCCGATCTCGGTTCCATCTTCAGAGAGGAAATGGTAAACGCCATGTTCCTCTCTCGACTTTTTAGGCGCAACCAACCTCTCGTAACGTTGTTGGTTGCGGTGCTGGTCAATCAATGGGTTGTGATGCCTGCGTTTGGCCGAGACCCTCATAGCACGGATGCCGCTCGCGCCAAGATCTCTAGCGTTGAAAGCGTTTTGTTCGCAGCACATCACCTCCAATCGGTAATGAATCAAGCGTCCTCCTTTGAAGTGAAGGGTACCGATGTGACGCCCGGCCACACGTCGGGACACTTAAGAAGGCTAATCGATTCGATTACCAAATGCAGCCAAAGTGGTCTCTCCGAGCGGGATGAGGCGAAGCTTCAGACGCTACTCATTAAACTATATGCAGGGATGAACGCCGAATCGACCGCGGTTTCGTTCGAATGGCCGCGCCTCATGCCAGCGGATCTCTCCTTGGAGAGCCACGCACAGGCGTGCCGAGAATTAATTCATTTGGCGAGCCATATCGCCGAGGGAAATGAGAAAAAGTCCGCGGCCACCGTAAGCGGAGGCCTACCTATGTTTGCGACACTTCTGGTCGCAGCCTCCATGGGTGCGATGCCCGAGGACGGAGGAGAACAGGCTAAAGGCCCGGTAGTTCCCACGGCGGTACGAGAAGAAAATAGAATTAGAGCTCGAGTAATTCACGATACCTGGCAGAAAAACCCGAGAGAGAATATCGGAAACATCATGGGGGCTAACAGCCTCGATCAAACGGCGCGCGACTATCAAAAGATTCATGGCAAGTCTCTCTTTACGCCCCCAAAGGGGCAGGGGATGGTTCTGACGACACCGATAGTGGGACGCCCGATCATGATTCCGAATTCCGAATCGCTCCGCCAATCCGATGCCGATAGCGCGGTGAAAGACGCTCGTCAGCTTAAAAACTATTCGTCGGCAAAGTATGGCTTTGGAAAACCCGATTATCAGCCGGGATTTTCCAGTTGGGTACCGACGCCGGCCGAAGTTTCGGCCACGGCCGCCGGTATCGCCGTCTTGGCCCCTGAGGGAATCCCGATTCTAGCGCCGGGTACCGCCGCTTATAAGGTAGGACACGACGCCGCACTTAAGTACAAGGATGAAAAGGCAAAGCAGACTTGGGAGGACAACGGACGAAGCCTCGTGATTCGCTCAGGACTTGATCCGGAAAAGGCCTTTAATCCGATCGAAGCGACGGGAGAACAGGATATCCTAGAAATGCTCAATCGCGCTTCCCAGGATCCACAATATAGAAATCGATTAACCCCATTCTTGCCTAAAGGCATCATGGAGACTCCAGGGGATGCGCTGAAGAAGAAATACCACCTCGATGGAAAGCTTGCGGAGCCGAAAAAGTCAGACCCCAAAGCGGCGAAGCAGATGAGCTCTTGGTTGCACGAGATGGGTAACAACCTCCATGCGATCAACGAACAGGTGGGGAGCGGTATTGGAGAGATAGACTCCAGGTCCCTTGTCGCCATCTACAACCAGGGTATGGAACGTTACGATGCGATTCCCGATAATAGCGCCGATGCGCGCGCGGAAAAACTTCAGATTCTCAACCATCTCTCGGGGATCTTGGAAACCGCGCAATACCTCTGCGGTAATAATCGAGACGCCATGGCCGTCACCAAAGTTCTCTCT
>JBBQIT010000244.1:0-6725 GCA_038325205.1 Bdellovibrionota bacterium | reverse complement strand
GACGATCATGCCGATGAGAATGCTGGTAAGAACCACAAATCCCAACGGAATAGGAAGGCTTTGGTAGTACGATCCTAAACTAATGGTGACGTCGTCGTGATTGGCTTCCACGAACTGCATGCCCAAATAGGTAAGGACCATTAGTCCCAAAAACATTGGAATGATTTTTAAACCTTTCATCGGGGTCAGAGCCTCCTAAAATAGTCGTGTAGCTTGTCGTAACTGGTTAAAAGATGTTGGGGCAGTGATTTGGTCTCGCCAATCACTGGCATAAAATTGGTGTCGCCCACCCAGCGGGGAACGATGTGCATGTGAAGATGGTGTCGAATCCCAGCGCCGCCGGCTTCGCCCAAGTTCATTCCGATATTGTAGCCTTCGGATCCATACGCTTCTTTCAATGCTTTGATGCAGTGTCGGGTCATCAACATGACGTCCGTCAGATCTGCTTCAGACAAAAGTTCCATGTCAGAAATATGAGCGTTCGGCACCACCATGAGGTGGCCGCTGTTGTAAGGATATTTATTTAAAATCACAAACACGCGCTCACCGCGATGGAGAATCAAATTGTTACGGTCATCCGTTTCTTTTGGCAGGACACAAAACACACACCCGTCCGTCTTTTTCTTAGTGTGATCGGCGATGTATTCCATTCGCCAAGGAGCCCAAAGTTGCTTCATAGACATTAGTATCCGCCTTCCTTCTTATCGGTATTTCACGGGAGAACCTGGTAGTCGCCGCGGTAATACTGACTAATAATTTAAATGAAACACAGCGTAAAGTGGTTTGCTGTTTGGCGCGGCGTGGCAATTTTAGTAGGGCAAGATTCGCGCTAGGCCAAAACTCGAGTCAGCATCGCCGCCAACGAGGTAAGGGTCGTGAATACTGGTCTGAAGAATCGTATGAACGCGAGCATTGGCGCCCGAGAAGTCGAATTTCAATTCGCCCTTTTTACCGAAGTCAGAGTCCCGACTCCCATCGCCACGATAGCGGAATAACGAGAAAACATAATGCGGGACAGTAATGGTCAGGGACGAGCAAACGCGGGTGTCGATGCTGGGAAGCGAGACCATAAGCTCGCGGTAGCCACCCACCAAGACGAGACCCTGAACATCCGAGATGGTTTGGGCTGAGACGTTTCCAGCGGTATTGGCTTCAATCACTAAGCCTTGGGTTCCAAAGGTGGAGTCTAAAAGGCCGCTCTGGTCGAAACGCACTGTCAGGGCAGAAGTCGAGACTCCGCTCGTCACTCTTCCCGCGGCGATGATTTTGCCGGTCGCGGTAACTGCTACGGAGAAAGCTTCCGTGTGAGCATCTTTCACAACGGCTTTAGCTCGGGTGGCGACTCCAAAACCGGTATCCAGATCTCCGTTAGCTTTGAGGCGAATCAAACTAAATTGCTGACCGTCGATATCAAAAGCGTCGCCTGCCAATATCAAAGTTCCGTCACTCGCGGCGACGGCTGCATTCACATTATTGAGAAGAGTGATCGCTAAGCTTCCCTGACGATAGACTTGGCCGTTGGTCCCGAAGGAAGCATCGGGTTGACCATCTGCCGAAATTCGAAAAATCGCCACTTCGGTCGTAGTGGAGATGGGAAACTTATAATTGAAGTTCGGAATGGTGATTTGGTAAGTGGAGGTGGCTGTTCCAATGATATTGATGGTGTCATCATTTCGAAGCGCTAAAGCGTTAAACCGGAAAGTTGGGCTTTGAGAAAAGGTGGCAGCTGCGGTTCCCCCGCTTGCGAAAGTGAAGTCCTGCAGGCCTTCGGTCGTCATTCGAATGGCAGACAATGAAGCATTCCCATTGGCTTCCGTGATTCCCGCTACGATCAATTTTCCGTTCGATTGAAAAGAGACTCCTCCCGCAGTGAAACTTACCGGATAACTAATTTTACCTCCGGAACCAAAAGTAACATCGAGATCGCCACTCGTGGTGTAGCGCGCCAAGAAGACGTAATGTTCGTTGAATCCTGCGGCTAGGATGCGGCCATCGGCCATTAGAAACATCTTTTCGACGGCCGTAGGCGTCCCAAAACTGGTCCATTGCCTTCCGTCCTCGCCAAAATCAGGATCGAGGCCCAAAAAGCCGCTGCTGTTTACTAAATTGGTTGAAGCGGATTCTAACGAGAAGACACACGGATTCGAAGCCGAGCAAGCAGCAATAAAAAACGATAGGAGAACCAAACTGAACAGAAACAAGGTGCGATTCATATACCCAATCCGCACCGAAACACTTCGCTAACCACCCCGTAGGCAGTAGTGCAATGGCTATTCCACCGCCTCTCAAGCTGAATTCAGCCTGAGAACGATTAAAGGCTAAACACTGGTGACGTTTTACGCTTCAAAGAAGGGGAGAGGTCGAAAAGCTAACTTCACTCTTGAAAAGTTACCTTTTCGACCTCCGGGGCGGTGGTTAGGGGATAGTTGACTTGCACTCTTGGGAATGGCGAACGCGGATAAAATTTTCCATTTGGTTTTTAACGGAAGCGATCGTATCGCCTCTAAAATGCCGATTCGAATTGCGAATGACCTCTATGTCTTCGTGAGCCAGTCCCTTATCATCATCTGCAGTGTACATTCGAATCTTGTCTTTGCTCTGAAAGAAATAATCAGTTTGAAACTCGTCTGATTTGCGAAGTTCTGTTCGGTCTCCTTGGTTATTCACAATATTTTCAGTAGTCACTTTGGGGAAAAGAAAACAGGACCCCAAAGAAATTTGCTGAAGCTTTAGTTCATCAGCAATGCTACTTGTGCCAGCCAGAGTTGCTAGCAAGGGAAGCCACATATATTTACCCGTCATTCCGATGACTCCTTTCGTCTCATGTCTTAAAGACTGATCGAGAGAGCTTTTTGTGACGTCGGACGATGGGACAACTGAAAGGGGAAAGATATGGTGGGTGTAATTCGCCGAATCTTCAACGCTGCGAGGCGAAATGATGCTCTAGCCGCTAATCTCTTATTTTAAGTAGATGGAGTTATAAAGTACGTACGGCACGTTGTCGTTCATAAGAATGCGAAACAGGGTATGGACTTTAGCCCAGACTTCCAGTCGATAGGCGCCGCGTCCGCTCGTGGGAATCGTCGTATGGGAACCCGCCGATTTTTTCTCGGCAACGATTTGTCCATTTTTCCAGAGTCTAAGCGTGATGGGGTAAGGAAATTTCTCAGGCGTACTGATTTGAAATTCGCACTTTTCTCCCTCGGAAACCACTTCGTCCCCTACTGAGAAATTCTTCTCGCCACATTGAAGGTGCCATTCATTCCCGTCGAAGGAATGAAGATAGCGGAAGACTACAGCACTTCTGCCTTCACGGATTGCTTGGTAAATCTGATGCTTTCGAGCGTCAAAATCGGAGGATAAAGGACCTTTGTAAAAGACGACATTGGCAGCGGTTCTAAATGCTTTTTCATAGGAAGGCCAGGGAAGCGAGAGGGTATCATTTAGTTTTAGCTTCGCCCGTACGTCGTGCCCCAAAATTCCAAAGTGTCCAGGGGTCACGGCATTTACGTCATCCAAAGAAGATAGATCTTTAGGGTAGATTCTAGAAAAGCGGGCTGCCGCAAGATAATTATTAAAAGGGTAGGTGAGTAGGGTGAGGCCAAAGCCTAGGATAGAGTCGTCGATCTGTCGTCTCCAGCTCGAGTCAAAATTCATGATTTCGACACCTTCGGGAAATCTATCTAAACTGCTCCAAGGAAATTTGATGTTGCTGGGATGAGCTATCACCGTGAAAAAATTAGCAGGGTTTTCCTTGTTAAGAACGTGCTCCCACGCCAAGTGCGCTATTTGCGGATCGGTCTCGTTCTTGTGGGGGCTTTCTGAATAGAAGACCAAGGCGTGGCCACCGGGTGTCGTGGCCTCCATTTCAATGAAAGCATCCACGCGATCATAGACCTTTTCGAATCCATCCCTTCTAGCTTTGGCAGTATCTAAATCGGTGATAACGACGAAATTAAGGCCTGAGCGATTGGCCGCTTCTGCGATTTTCGGAACGGATCCGCTTCCCACCGAGTATTTCGAATGAATATTGATGGCGCCAAGTAAGTAAGGTTGGTGAGGCGTGTTCGCCGGCTCAAATTCATGAGAGCCCACGGGCAATAGCGAGAAGACTTCAACGGCGATAGCTATGACTAAAATTAATCGAAGGGTTGGATTCATCGGGAGTAACGAAGCAAATAATAAGTTTCAACGGTTTCAGTTCGAACAATCAACGGATAGGTTTTTACCGTTTCCTTCTTATTAAAGCATTTTAACGTATCTTTAGCAGACCCGCCATCAGGCGATTCCGATAGTAGCAATATCACAGGTAGAGTACAGGCGTTTTTTGGGGCCAAAGTGAACTGGCTCATCCGGCTTCCTGGATAGATTTGCTCAGCGGGTACTTTTTGAAATCTTAAGTATGAGGTCCACTGGTAAGTGGGAGCAAACACCGGAGTATCCGTCGCTTTTTTGAGATCGGAACCAATCGTCTGGGAAAGCAAATACTGTGCTTTCATTCGCGAGACGCGATCCTTTCGCGGAGTGACCATCTTTAATGGGCTCACCAAATGGACTAACAAGAGCAGTGAAAAAACGATGGGAATACTGAAAGACGCAAAAACTAGCGCCTGCCCAAAGGTTTTAAATGACGAGCGATCTAGTAACCACTGCGCCATCGGGAAAAAAGCCAAGTAACAAGCGAGGGCCCAATTGGCTTCAAGCTTGGTTCTTAGCGATTGGAAGAGGAAAAAAAGGAGCGGGAGCACAAAGAAGTAAAAACAGATGTGCATCCTTCGATCTTCGCTTAATTCCTGCCGATGAATAAGAACCCACGGCAGCATGAGAAAGGGGAGGGCTCCAATCAACACGATTTGTCCGCCCAAAAACTGCCAAAGGCGATAGAGAGCGAAGCCTCCGGAACCTTCCATGGCATTGTTCCACTGAAAATGAAAGGAAGCGAAGTGGTGCTCAATATTAAAGATAAGAACGGGAAGCGTTACGATAAAGGCAAAGAGTAGATGAAAAAGATATCCTCGAATCCAAGCGCCTCTTCGGTATTGGCTCCATAAAACGATTAGGGAACAGGGCGCGGCCAATGCCATCGTGTACTTGCTCAAGAAACCTAGGCCTAGGGCGATTCCTCCCACGGCCCACATCGCATACCCTACCGGAGATTTGTGGTACACGCGTGCGACCGGATCCCCGCTCCATTCCGACAGAGGGCCATTGATTAGAATGAGCCAGATGAGATAGCACGTCCAAAATACTAGAAAAGGGGTGTCGGGAGTCATGAGGATGGCGCCGACCAAAAACATGGGCGTGAACCAAAGATAGATAAGCATCGAAGGTCTGTCGGCTATTTTTCGTATAGCCCAGAGAATAAAGAGCGCGGCAACGGTCGAGAAAAAACGAATTCCGAATAAAGTATTTCCGAATATTTTAGTGGAGATGGCAATAAGAATAGCCACCATCGGGGGATGATCAAAATAACTTCCTTGCAGATGTTGTGACCAAGCCCAGTAGTAGAGCTCGTCTTCCGCAGGAGGCAGATAAGCCGAAAGCCAGAAATGGAAAAAAGTTAGGAGTAGAAGCCCAATCAGGTACGCGTTATCAGCGGCCGCGATCGTCCAATGATAGGATGGGCCGCCGAGCGGCTCCGACTTCATCCACCTTTTCCACAATTGTTTTGGTGGGGGCGTTATCAAAAGTCTCCTCTCCCGATTGGATAGCTTTGGCGATGCGGACAAAAGCGTCTACTAATTTATCCAACTCTTGGATGCTCTCCGTTTCGGTCGGCTCGACGAGCATGGATCCTTGGACCGTAAGAGGAAAATAGATGGTCGGAGGATGAAAACCCTCATCAATTAACGCTTTCGCGATTTGAAGCGTTTTAACGCCCTTTTCTTTCTGCTGTCGGGCGTCAGTGAAAACGCATTCGTGGAAGCTAGGTGCCGTGTAAGCCACTTGATAGTATTCACTCAATTTTGCCCTGACATAGTTCGCGTTCAGGACGGCGGTTCTGGAGACTTTCTTTAAGCCGTCGCTTCCGTGAGCCAGCATGTAAGTAAGCGCTCTGACGAACATGCCAAAATTTCCGAAGCCCGCTTTTACTTTGCCGATCGACTCCGCAGGAGTTTCTAATACGTAGCGGTTATCGACGAGCCGAACGCGAGGGCCTGGCAAATAGGGGGCTAGGTGCGATTTCACCGCAACCGGGCCCGATCCAGGTCCACCGCCACCGTGAGGTGTCGAAAAAGTTTTGTGCAGGTTGTACTGCATCACATCCACGCCCATGTCTCTAGGCTTTGCCACACCCATGATGGCGTTCATGTTGGCGCCGTCCATATAAAGCTGGGCGCCGATGCCGTGAATGAGCTCGCCAATTTCGGCGATATTGGATTCAAAAAGTCCGTTGGTATTGGGATTGGTCACCATGAAAGCCGCGACATCGCGACCGTATTTATCAATGGCTTCAGCTACGGCTTCGGTAGCTACCGTACCTGACGACGAGGATTTAATGGTAACCACGTCGTAGCCGGCTAGCACACAAGAAGCCGGATTGGTTCCGTGCGCAGTATCGGGAATAAGAACTAGCTTTCGGCTGCTGCCGTGCTTTTCATGAAAAGAGCGAATGAGCGAAAGTCCTGTGAACTCTCCGTGAGCTCCGGCGGCTGGTTGAACGGAACACTCATCGAGGCCAGAAATTTCACAGAGCATTTTCTCTAGACGAAAAATAAGTTCCA
>JBBQIT010000243.1:0-6728 GCA_038325205.1 Bdellovibrionota bacterium | reverse complement strand
CCTACCTCTCCCCCTATTCCCACACCACCTCCCCCATACCCCCAATATATTCTCGACCCCTTTCAATCGTAGAGTGGGAGGGGTCGAGAATATATTGGGGGTATGGCCGCAAGGCCTGGTGGTGTCGCAAGTGACAGCAG
This sequence comes from Bdellovibrionota bacterium, assembly GCA_038325205.1. Lineage (GTDB taxonomy): Bacteria > Bdellovibrionota > FAC87 > UBA2466 > UBA2466 > JBBQIT01. Next base: position 6,588 of record JBBQIT010000243.1, on the reverse strand, counting down.
TCGCTTGCGTTTCTTTGTTTTTCATTTGCTCCGCATGCAGCGCCAGACTCAAACCCGGTCGCTGACCCAAGGTTTGAGTCTCACTAGCCTCGCCGCTGACGCCTTAAAGTGCCAGACGCGCCTTAGGAATCCATGCCACGTTCACAGGCTTATCTCTCGCTCCAGAATTTCTTTACGGCGAGCAGGCCACACTTGTTCAGTGAAGTAGTTTTTTAGCATTGCAGTATGCGCAGCCGCTCCAGCCTTTAAGAGTCCAACTTCGGGAATGAGAGTCAGTTTCATTTCTGGAGTCAGGGACTCAAGCCATGCCTCGCATTCAAACTCTTGTGCGGCGCGTTCTGCTTCCGCATGGCGGGTCTTTTCTTCTTTTTGCCGCTCAACGAATAAACGCATTAGGCGGTCGTCAGGCGTCTCAATATGGTCAAGGGGTACTTGGCCCTTACTTGCCTGCTCTGCGAGGCTTATAAAGAATCCTCGTGCGTTTTGGACCTTGTTCTTAGGATCTCTCGCGAACTCCGCGAACCGAAATGCCAAAACCTCAAGTTGTTCAGGCTTCAAAGTTGGGTAAAGTTCGACGCAGCGGGCCAAGACTGAATTTGTGATCCCGAGGTGGACGACCGAAGTGAGATCGATTCTCGAAATCAAATCCGCCGCTTCAGTAGTAGTAGATTCTTTAATATTTAAATACCTACTACTACTAGAGGGCTCCGTTACGGGTTGTGCTACGGGTTTGTTACGGGTTTGTTCATAGTTTATTACGGGTTCGTTACGGGTTTCGACCTCTCTAATCTCAGCATAGATCGACTTTGGTAGTGAATATCGAGTCCAGCCGCCCCGTCCATTTTTGATTTTCGGACGAGACAAAAGGCCCATCTTTTCAAGCCTCCAAGTTACGATACGCAGGCTCTCAAGCCCAGGACTGTCAACCCTTCCAAGGAGTCCACCAAAATGGTGCAGACTCATCGAAGGAGTCATTCGATCTACTGATTTTTGCATTTCCCTATAGATACAAAGCAGAATTTCTTTTTGAAACTGAGTGGCGTTGGCAAACGAAAATTCCGTTACGGGTTTGTTACGGGTTTGTTCATAGTTCGTTACGGGTTGTGTTACGGGTTTGTTACGGGTTTCTGTTTTTTCCAGTTTCTCATTACGGGTTTCCATTACGGGTTTGTTACGGGTTTCGGCAACGCTCGTTACGGGTTTGTTACGGGTTTGTTCATAGTTTATTACGGGTTTGTTACGGGTTTCAGGATGCTCAAATGCCGCAGGTTCATCTGAATCCTCCAAAAATCGAGCGAAGTCTGCGGATGTCGTTTTTGTCTTGGCCATCCTAGAGCATTCCAAGTAGTTCGCTCGAAAGTTGGCGATACCCCTGGGCCGCGCGGGAATCTGCAAACTCATAAATGATCTGTCTTTTTACCTGAGCCTTTTTTACCGTACTATCTATGCCGATTGGTTCAAATATGCGGCAAGCGTCACCAAACTTGGTTTTAATTGCGTCGTAGGCCTGTTGCGAAACAGTGGTGCGTTTGTCGAACATCGTGGGAAGAATCCCGAGAATCGTTGGGCTGCGGTCGTAGAACCCCTCAATAATCTTTTTTTGTTCAAACAGGTAGTTGATGTTTGAGATCGCAAAAGCGTCCATCGTGGCAGGAATGAGCCAGTAGTCTGCAAAAGTCATAAAGTTCAACAACACCAGATTCATTGCGGGACTGCTGTCGATAATGCAGTAGTCGTACTGGATATTTTGTTTTTTGAATCTACCCTTGAGCGTCTCTTCTCGTCGGTGGAATGCGGCCATTCTTACGTCAGCTTCCGAGAGCTTTCGAGAAGAAATCATTACATCGATGCTGGAGTTATCAACGGCAATCTGCTGAATTGCATCCTCAAATGGGGTGTCTTCTATAAGAAAAGATGAAAAATCCTTATCGGAATTCTGTAGCTTCAGGCCAAAGTAGGTTTTGATGCTTCCCTGCGGGTCTCCGTCAATTAAGAGAACCTTGGCCTCCGGCTTTAGTAACTTCAGTCCGGTGGCGATTGCTACAGCCGTCGATGACTTCGCAACGCCGCCCTTAATATTTGTAATCAAAAGTGATTTCATAGCCCCTCCGATGGTCTTGAATAATATTTCAAGGCCAAAAGAGAGGTGGGGCAATAGAAATTTATTGTAAGCCCAGCGTCATTTAGCGGGAGGCTACGCTTTCCTGGCCTTTTTATTTGAGAAGTAACGGTCTATGCCAGCTCGGAGCATTGTCTTAATCAACGACTGCCTGGGGACGTTATTCTCTTCTGAAATAGAGTCGAGTTCCTTCAGCATGGCCTGGGCAAGGTCAACATTCACGCGCTGAATGTCCTTGGTCTTCTGTGTGCGCTCCATTTTGCCGAAGCCTGGGTGCATTTTCGCATTTTTGTAGTCGAAATGCTCAGTGACATCTTCTCCCCGCGCGGCCCTCGCCTCGATGTCCTCAAGCGTATTTTTCTTTTTAGCGTGTGAAGTCTTCATAAAGTTTTGCCTCCCGTTTGGTGGCTTTCCAGTAAGTTACTAACCAAATAAATTCGCTTTCAGTTCCCTCGCGAAACTCATAAATCACGGTTACGAGCTGACCCTTGGCGAAACCAATCCCGAGGTACTGCTCGGGGTCCTCACTCTTCTGCGCCATGCAGTGCGGACCTTCGATGGCTTCAGCGACCTCTGCGAGCGAGAGTCCGCGTTCATGCTTTAGTTGCTCACTCTTGCTGTCGTCCCAATCGATGCGCATTGTTAAATGATACCATAAATATACCATTCCGCAAGATGTGACCTTAGGCAACATAACATAACATTACATTACGATCCCCCGATTAAAGCCATCCCCGCCCGCAAAACTTCAGCTTTTAGGTATAAGTGCTATATTTAAGTAACTGAAATTATTATGTTTCTTGAATTGTCGCCATATAAAAATGCCCAATGGTTGATAAAGCGTACGCTTTGATGTACGCTTTATGGTATGAAAATGCCAAAGATCAAATCCGCAACCGAACTACGAAGCTCCCTCTATGAGACCCTAAACGAAGTCGCTCACGGCGACCCCCAGGTCATCACCCACAAGCGCGGCGAAGCGGTGGTACTGATCTCGCAAGAAAAGTTCAACGCCATCATCGACGAAAAAGATGTCCTTAGAGAAATCGCGGCAGGCACGGCTGAACTCGACGCTGGCCTCGGAGTCCCGCACGAAGAAATCGAGCGCAGACAAATAGAGAAAATCAATAAGTGGCGCAAGTAATTTGGTCCCCGCGTGCCGAAAGGCGGCTCGACGAAATCGGCGACTACATCGCCAAAGATAATCCCAAACGGGCTGCTGACTTTGTAGAAAAACTGCTTGGATCGACCAGACGATTAAAAGAGTTCCCTGAATCCGGACCGGTGGCCTCTGAAAACAAAGCTTTCCGCCAGGTAGTCCTTCAAGGCTACAGGCTCATTTACCGCATCCGCGTTGAAGCCGTGGAAGTAGTGACCATCATCTCGCCTGGGCAAAGCTTCGACCTCGAAGGGCACCGAACAATCGATAGGACACGCAGTGACGACCTATAGAATGGGCTCGACATGAAGCACGAACCGATTCCCGCTGGATACTTTGGTTGGTGGCGCATCACCGACACGACAACTTGGATGAAACAAGACCTCGACGCCATTGGCACAGCTCTTATCTCGCTAACCGGGGAAGGCGACCGCCTTCGCATGCTCTACCTGTTGGCTAGCGTCACCTGTAAGCCGACCAAAACAGGTGTCGTTTACGTGGAAAGGCGCCTGGGAATTTGACCAGCTCGCAGGCTCCGGCCGAGTTACGCTCGACAAAGGAGGTAAACTAAAAGGCGTATTTAGGATCAGACATGGCGACGAGAGCACATTTATTGCTGAACGCACAGAAGCGCCAACCGAACCAATCCCTGAGCCACCTAGCTATCGCGACAAGTGGCGACGCCGATAGCTTATCTCCTGGACCGATTACAGCGTCTTTTGCTAGCTTTGCAAAAATGAATATCCAAAACTATCCTGGTGACCATAAATTCAAAGAGACTCTTTTCCGCTACGACTCAAAGGTGAGCCTCGATGAACTTAAAAGTCTCATGATGGGTTCGATTTTAGCGGTCGAGATGGTCCAACCGAGCCGCGTGCTTGAAATTCTTCATGGGGACAATGAGGAAAATCGCCCAGAACTCGAGTCCCTTGATCAAGCAACAGAGTACATGGGCGGCCTTATGTCCCTTTGGAACAAACTTGCTAGCCACCAGAGCTTCAATAATCCGTTTCGCTTTTCAAAGATTCCAGACCTGAAGCCCGACGACAGGGATCGTTGGCTTGAATTCTGTCGTTTAAGAGAGTCGGAATTCACTCTTTTTTTGCGCGGCCTTTATGCCGGCAACACACCTTCTGCCGGCGAGCTAGCTGAGCCTACGAAGGAACTACTAGAGTCTTATTTGCCATTTCGGCTAGATATGGGCCGTAAGGCGCTCTTGAAACACCGCGAAGAAATCGAACAGAATCGGTCGTACCTCCCGCCGGGCATGCTTGGCGCTCTTGCAGAAAACATCGATGAAAATTATCTATCCCTTTATGACGACTTTTTGGAACAGTCGCTTCTATGGCGTAAGGAGCACATGGCGGAAATCCAGAATTCCGAGACCGTATTTAGGACCGAACCTAAGGTTGGACGAAACGACCCTTGCACCTGCGGCAGCGGGAAAAAGTTTAAAAAGTGTTGCGCCCACTAGCCACACACTCACGGCCCCTGAAGCTGACCTTTTGCCTCACATTTATTCTCCTAAGTAGCCAAACGGTAGTTGCTGATACCTGTGAGTCTTGGTTTTTAAAGTCAGGAGTAAAGGTCGGCACCAAGGATTGTGAAATTGACTGTGCCCTGATCCCCTCTGACATGGGCTCTTTCGATTGTTCTGCCCAATGCGATGAACTTTGTAAGACCTATGTTAACCCCGACACAATAGCCGAGATCGCACACTACGTTGAGGTTCGAACCCTAACCCCATCCGAGAAATCGCTGATTGCAAAATTTCCTGTAGACGCCGTTAAAGCTTACCTCGCCAAAAAGAGTGCCTTGGAATCAACAAGGCGGATCTTTGGGAACAACTTTCGTAACGACGAAAGCGACGCTTATCGCCACTTCATGTGGTCTGGATTAATGAGAGAAAAGATTGAGAGCGACCGTGCGCTCGCATTCTTAAATGCTCACGAGGCTGGCACAGCAGAACCAGCGGCCGAAAGTCAAATGGACCAGGCCAATAATAAGAAGGGCATTGAAGCCGCTCAAAAATTGATGGATCAAGGGAAGTTCAACCAAAAAAATCTTGAACAAGAAGCTCTAAATGGCCTCAAGAATGGTGATTTGAAGGTACTATCCCCTTCCGGAAAGGTTCCTGAATGGAAAAATTAAAGAGAATTACTATTTGGCCGGCGTGCCTAGTTGGCATTTTTATCGCTGGGTTGTCCATGGCTCAGCCTGGCGAAACCTACATGACCGTGGCGCAAGCTCAAAAGAAATTTGGCAAGACAGCCTTCGATGCCGCAAAGTTCAAGGCCGGCGATAGGAAGACCAAGGGAGAAATGGCCGCGGACTTGGTTCTTAAAAAGACATTCGTTGGAAAACCCTTAAAGTCTGTAACTGAGCTGCTCGGGTCACCCGACGGATATTTTGAAAACGACGCCGTTCCTGCCTACGTAATCTCGGCTGACGTAACCAGAAAAGATACATGGCAAATCATTTTCCTGCCCGATAAAGACTGGAAAAAGGTTGATGAAGTAAAAATCCATAAAAACTGCTGCAACTGAACAAAAAGCATTCACCTCCAGAAGCACCAACGGATGGCCCGTCCCCAACTTTCCCGTGGATTTTTTTGAGATCAACGACTGCAAACTAGGGCAAACCCAACGGGGACAACATGCGCACCGCACTCGGGTTGAACGCGGTTAACGATACGGCTCGCGACAAGGATAGGAGTGACAATGTTCACAAACCAGGCCAAGCCTGGGGAAATGGTTCACCGCATTTTTCACAGACGCGAACGCCACGTGGCCGGAAAGTTCCACAATACTTACACCAAAGATTTCCCGGAGCGTTGAAAAAGATAAATGAAATAATCATTATGCCGACAGCAACAGCCAAACCGTCCTCGAAATGAGCGAACGCATATGTACTCACCGTAACCATCGCGATCGCAAATAGAACTTGGAGAGCTACCTTGAATTTAGATTTTGTTTTGATTTCCGCAGCAACCATAAGTGCAAGTATAAGAGCAACGACCAATCCAACGGTCCAAGGGTCAATTATATTTCTGAGATCTGCCCATTTGCTAGGTTGCACATCTTAAATGATCAATGACCGATTCAGACCGGTCAATTAAGGAATGGTTGCCACGAAGGTCCGCTACCATCGAGACGTGGCCTTTGGGGCAGGAATCTTACGACCGCGCGAGGAGAATCGGACAGGTTCGCTCCTGCACCTATCCGGCTTTCCTAAATTTCGGTGATTTCGCAGCGAGTTCTTCGTCGCCAACTCCACGTCACCTGTCAGTATGGCTAGCGAATTTGGAGTC
>JBBQIT010000242.1:0-6729 GCA_038325205.1 Bdellovibrionota bacterium | reverse complement strand
TAAAACAATCACTTTTCGAAGGACTCGATGGTAAACAAACGCGGTATTTCTCTCATTGAACTTCTCGTTGGCGTATCCCTTGGCGCCATGCTTATATTCGCCGTTTCGCAGTTGCTTTCCTTCGTCACCAAAAACACTTCTACGATGCAGAAGTCGTTCGATACACAGAATAACCTGCTTGTCGTAACCACTGCCCTTCAAAAGTATTTAGTGACGGGAGAAACTCGCTACTTTGCTTTCTCTGGAAACGGTTCTGGGACCGGCAACGTTCCTTTCGACCAAACTTTGGCGCGCATGATTATTCCGCAAGTAGGTATTTGCGGAGATTTAACCACGAGCCCTGATTGCGTGGATGACGCCGCCATGGTTTACATCCAAGCCAATAAGGCTGAACTTCCCTACGTCTCCGCGATTTGCCAGTTTAATGCGAACCACCTTCTAGTCGATCTGAATAACCCAACGTACGGAGTAGGCACTTTTGCGAGCCCGACTATCACGGTAAGCCCAGGCACTTCGAACCTCACTGGGGGAACCATCAAGATCACGAACAAAACATTATTCGCACTGGCCAACCCGCCTACGGTGAGCTTGTGGCTCGCCAACGGCACAGCTAGCAATTATGCCGTAGCCTACAACCCAGTGACCAAAGTGTTTACCCCTTCCCTACCCGCAGAATGCATTGCACAACTTCAGACCGATCCCGTCACCTATTACAAATTGGACGGCCTCTATAAGATTCATTTTAAACCCTTTATTCTGACTCAATTCACAGGCGGGAACACGGTAAGCGCCAACGAAATACAAGCGAGTATTGGTCAGTTCCCTATGCCTCTTTATTCGCCAAAGATTCGATCGGTGGGAAGAAAAATACTCTCTAACCAAGCCGCCGTGCTCGGCATCTTTGACTGCTCAACGGCTTCAGGTTCTATCAGTTGTTCACCCGATCCTATTTTTAGTACTCCGAATGTCACACGAGTCCGCATCGATGAGTACTTTACTCAGGCCCTAGGCACTGATACCCAAAACTTTTACGAGATCATTTCTTGCACGATGACGCCGTCCTCTGTCTGTGCGCTTCCACAATGTAAAACGCTAACTTTGGACTACCCTGCTGCCATTCCCGTTCTCTGGTCACCACAGACCCACAATCCGTTGTGCGCTTCCTCAACTTACGGTCCGACTTACGCGGAAAGTTTTCAAAATATAAATAGCGAAGGGTTTTCCCTCTTTAAACAGCAACTCATACAAAAACTTCGTATTCGCATCCAGGTAGACAAACAAAAGGAGCAAAGTGTCTATGTACTCTTCCAATAGGAAGTCACGGCGCGGAATTCTCGAGATCCCTTTGGCGGTGGCAACTGTGGTAGGCATTGCTGCCGTAAGCTTTCTGGCGATGAATAAGTTTCTAACCAGCTTTACTCAAAAGAAATTAAAGGTTAACGCCCAAACTATCTCAAATGCCTCTGGCGCCGAGATCATGCTCGTGACGTATCGGATGGCGGAGATCAAGTACATTAAGGCCCTCGGAACCTGCAGCTCGGCTAATAGCTTTATCGATTCTTTTAAGTATGGAACGGGATGTTCCGGCATTTCGGTAAACACTTTTGCAAGCGCTGAAACAGACGTGGGAAGCCAGCCCGACGCTCATGGAACGACGGTTTACACTTTTCCCTCTACTGGTTGCGCGATCACGGATGCCGACTCTAATTGCGCTACGGGAAGTACAGAGGTCGTGAATGCCAGTGTGGTTTCCGATCAAGCGCGCGCCATCACCTCTACGTCGGGATATAGATTCGAGATCAATGGAGTGCACGTCGAAAAAGAACAGCTCGAGTTTCAAGCCACCTACACCGACGGGACCTACAATTCCAAATTTTCGTTCGTAATCCGCGGAGGATTGACGAATGCAGCTCACCTCGAAGCGGCCGGCAAAGTAACCCAGGAAAATCCCGATCCTCTCGCAAAATGTCCCGGGGCGCCTTGGGCGCTATTCCAAGTTTTCGATCCGTCTTTACGACAGTGCATGTCTTTCAATACGTTTGGCGGAGGAACGGGACTAGCCCAATTCAACGGACGTTATTTTGGCTTTCGGCCTGCAGACGGACAGATCATTGATCTTTTCGCAGGAACCAAGGGCGGCAACTACAACGTGGATGAAAATGGTTTTCTCGATGGCGTTCAGGTATTTCCCTCCTATTCAAAACTCGACCTGATCAATGTCGACGATATTACTGTCATCCAAAACCAGATTTACTACATTGCCCTGAATGGAATGACCGCCAACATCGGTGTCCTAGATCCTAATAACAGCAATCAGCGAAAGGTGTTGTGCCCGTTGGGTACAGCCTACAGTGGACCTTATGTTACGGGCGGTCCAACGCTAAATAGCCAAGGCGGTTGGGGACAATCTTATGAAGGAATTGCAGCAAGCACTTCCAGTGACGTCTTAATCCAACCAGTTCCTGACGATGGTCTTACTGACCGGGTTGCTACTTTTTTCCTGAAAACCAGTTCCGGTGCTTTACTTACGGCGGTCATCCTGGGAGATGGGCCAGGTAGCACTTACAGCTGTTATGTTTTCAAGAATAACGCGATCCAACCTCTGGAATACACGAGAACCAATGGTTTTGAATCTGTCGCTGGCGTGAAGCCGTACTACATATTCTAGTGCAAACGCTCTTTACTCCTGCTTAGCGCGACGTGTTTTAGAAAAGACACGACACCCCTCTTAAACTTTGTTTTAATGATTTGGCTTTACCGCCAATCGTCAACATTTTTGGGTTTAGGAAAAAAGGGGGCAACTTGTTTCGTTTACGGCCTAATTGGATAAGAGTGCTAAGTCTGGCTTCGCTCTGTTTAGCGTCAATCTCCCGAGCCGCTACTACTTCGGAGCTTTCCCTGCAAACTCCATTAGCGGAAACCACCTTCACCTCCAAAATTTCCCTCGGATATTCGCCATCAACCGAAAATTCAAATGGAGCTTTCATCTTCGAGCCACTGTTTGCTTTACCGGTGGCGGGAGAGGACACTCTGTTCTTCTACGCTGCCTTGCAGCGGCCGACCGATCGAGCATTAAACACTAGCCTGCCGAAACTTCAGACCAGTTGGCTTCATCGATTTGATACTTTCCAAAATACGGAAATTGACCTTAGAGGTTCGCTCATGCTGATAGACCCTTCTAATTGGTCTAAACAAGGGTACCAGATACGCCCCTCGGTATCCGCGGAAGGAACCCGACAAGTCACTCCGAATCTCCGGCTATCAGCCCGCTTGGGTGGGTTCGGACAGATTAATGGAACTGGAAACGGTCCAGTAGTAATACCGCACCCCTCTGTTGGAATTAGTGAGCGAGCGGCTCTTAGATATGATTTTGGTAAGGCAAATATCGAAATCGCTTTGATGGTCGAGCAGTTTCACAATGCGAACGGATGGAATAACGACTTCGCGACAGAAGAGTCTTTAAGCTATCAGCTTCACGAAAATCTCTCCGTAGGTGCGTCCCACCAAGTGATAAGCCAATTACTCGACGATTCTGTGGGCACCTTCCAAGCGAGCCTTGGAAATAAAAACCGACAGAATCGTCTCTCGTTATTCCTCGATTTTAACTTTTGAGGTCTGCTTAGCCGGCAACGTTAAAATCGATGCCGAAGCTAAGACCGAATTCCCAACTAGACTGAGTGAAGAGCGAAGTATTTTGCATCGCTCTTTCTACATACAGCAGGGTAGTGAATGGCTCGCCCGAAACGGTGCTGGAAAGAGCCAACCCGCCGTGAAACATGAAGCCGGACTTAATCGAGCTGGCAAGGTCAGTCGTTCCCGAGAGGAGAAAATCGCCGCCTCCACGAAGCGCCATCGATCCCCACTGTTGATGCAAGAAAGGATAGATCACTTCGGCACCTACGTTCGGGATGGTAGCTGCTTCAATGGCATGCGAAGTCGCGGAAGCTTGAGCAACATAAGTCCGACGAATCATGCCGACCGAATAAAGAATAGAGATGTCTTCGTAGATAGGCTGCCGGATTCTGGCTCCTGCTGTCCAAAGCATTCTCGTATTATTCGCTAGAGTATCCCCCGTAGGAGCACTGTAAGTCGCGCTAGCAAAACTTCCGTAAGCACCTAGCTCCCAGCCATTCGTAAAGACATAGCGGGCCCAGCTGCTCATCGCAGGGTTGAAAAACACAGATGAATAAGTTCCCGTCGCGAAGGGAGTATTTAAACTCTGAATGAATTCGCTGATCGTGAAGTCCATTCGAACATGGCCGGCGCTTCCGCTAGGAGTGGCAAAGTTTGCACTCACCGATGAAGCCGAAGATCGGGTTCCTTCACTTGGGGAAGTCGAAGCTGCGGTTGAAGTCGGGTATTGGTAGGTTTGTGTTTTTGTCGATGCCGTAGATGTCGTCGCCGAGTGTTGGTACGCTCCGACCGTTTCATGTTCGCAATAGTAATTTTGTGCCGTAAGCTTGCTTATATACGATTGGTATTCACTTTCGCACTCTGCCGCAGAACCTTGTTTCGACAAGACGTATTTTTTCCAATTCTTTTTGTTATCGCGGTACGACGCCTCGCAACGGGTTTCCGCGCCGTGATTCTGAAATTGCACGACGACTTCTTTACTTCCCTTGTTCTTTACACACCAATTTCTATGATCTGCCATCAATCGAATCGGTAAGCACATGGAGAAAATGACTACGCCCAAAACCAAACAACGTTCTTGATTTGAATTCATGGTTTCTCTCGTTATTTATAAAAATGGTGGATGAGGTTTAGGAAAGAATATCATCAGTATGCGGAAGAACAAAATGGTAAGCAGAGAATTGTGAATCGAAATAGGAGGCAGGGCGTCTTAGAAAAAAAACGCGGCCTCTCTTAAAGAGGCCGCGAGATAAGTATTTATTCCTCGTGATGGAACAGTCTACCAATCAAAAAAATTCTATTCGCAATGTACTCCTTATCCGAAATTAATGAGGCCTGCATGATGCCGTCGCCGTGGGCTTCCCCAAGGGCGCAGTGTCCCATTTCATGAAAGACCAGCGCCTCTTTGGAAGGCTCGCTTAGAGTCTCCCACTGTTCTTTATCAACCACGACACGTGCTTTGGTTATCGCACTACGAGGGACGCATTCCGCGAGATTCGTACTACTCAATTCCGTGGCTCGAGGATGCCCAAACTCAAAGACGGGAGCCTTATAAACAATGTTCTCGCCCTTTGCCCTTTCCGAAAAGGATTCCAAGTAGCGATCAAAGACTGGGTTGTTCGCACAACCTACGAGCAAGATACCAAAGAAAGAAAACAGTTTTGCATATCCCCATAGCAGCGAAATGACTTCTTCGCTGATTCCATTTATGGCGTCCGCAGTCGCTTGAAAATAGAACTCGGCACGTGAGAGTTTGGGCTTGAATTGACGGGCGCGTTCCGCTTTAGCAGAAAGCGCTCGCGCATGCTCAAGCCGATGTTGAGGAGGGGGTAACGCGTTTCGAAAGGGCGAGGACTCCGCTGCCTCGTGGAACACGATCTGGTGATCCACGGAGAAGCCGCCGTCGAAATCAAACGCCGGAGTAAAGTTAAGGTGCTCGCCAGCACCCGCCATGGCGTGTGGGCAAAAGAGCAACGTGACAAAGAATAAGAGTATTGAAGATACACGATAGAGGGCCATAAAGCCTCCCCTGGATGGACCGCATTGGTGCTCTAGCTATCGCGCGCAGAATTAGTAAGTCTTAAGGTTCGATCAAAAGTGAATAAAGTTCCCGTGTACATTCCGCTAGTCTATCCAATTTCAGGTTAGTCCCGAACTTTGGCGCAATGATGCCGCCACAGTCGTGAATGGCATGTAAGTCATCGAATTTAATAGATTTTATGAAGCGGGCACCGATTATGTTGCTAGTCTAGCCAGCTGTTTCATCACGCTATCGGAACGTAGAAAGGATTCTCCCTTAGCGAGACTGTCAGCGAAAGCAGCACCAAGCTCCGTTCGTTCAAATCGCCGACGATGGACTACAAAGCCGCCAGCTGCTTGGCTACCGTATCCGTTCGCAACACGATCTTACGGAGCAAGTCTAAAGCCGCAGGAAATTGATCCGCGGAAGCGTATTTAATGGCGTTATCTAAATCGGGAGTTATCGCTTCCAGTGCTCCAATGACCGCTTGAAGGCCGCGCGCTTTCTTAAGCAAACCATCCAATTTTTCCTCGGCTTCGCCGAGCGATTTTCTGTCTGCGATATCGGCTTTCACAAGATCAGAGCCACTTCGTTGGGCAAGCGCTTCTGCAACGGAAGTCGTTTTGTCCAAACTATCAGCGTAGAGAATGCCAAGTTCAGTGGTCATCAAAGTTAGTTTATCTAATAAAGCTTTCTTGCCGGCTTCTTCGGCTTTTTTAATCTCTTCCAATAAAGCCAAACGCTCAGTCTTTTTCGCTTCAAGCTTTTGGTTGGCAGCTTCCGATGACGCTTGGGCCATTTTCAGAGGATCATCGACGGCTTTGAGGGCTTCCACTCGACCTTCAAGAGCAGTTCGAAGTTCTATGATTTTATTTTTTGCAGGCTCAATCAAACTTAAAAGGCCGTTATCTCCTTTGTCGCCTTTGAGTTGAACGGCCACCGTCGCCCGAAGTCTTGCGACGTCAGCTTTGTTATTTCCTAAAAGATCCGTAAGCGCTTTTTTCTGCGAAGCGATCCTATTGTTGGCAGTAAGCAACTCACTCAATGTGGAATCGAAATTGGCTTTGAACTGTTTG
>JBBQIT010000241.1:0-6735 GCA_038325205.1 Bdellovibrionota bacterium | reverse complement strand
AGAGATCACCGCATCGATGGCAAATCGGATCATTTTACGCAACGGGAATTTCGTCACGCCAGCCGGGCGTACTTGTCGCTCGAAGGGGACTGAGATCTGGTTAAACCCCAACCAAGTGACTAACCCTCTAATAAAGCGGTGACTCTCTCGAATAGAAGACATGGCATCAACGACTCGGCGGGACATCAACCGAAATTCACCAACGTCAGTAGGAAGCTCTCGATGAATGAAAGTGCGCATGAAACGGTAAAAAACGGATGCCGATAGGCGTTTGAAAAGGGATTCGCCTTCACGACTAGTTCGCTTGCCGTAAACGACGTCATAACCTTTGGTGTAGTAGTCGATCATGGGTTCAGCAAGCTCTGGGGGATCTTGAAGATCGCCATCCATCACAATGACCGCGTCGCCGCGACAAAAATCTAACCCTGCGGTGATAGCTGCCTGTTGACCAAAATTTCGCGACAAGCCGAGAACTTTCGCGCGAGGCTCAGACTCTGCCCATGCTTCAAGAATTTCTAAAGTTCGGTCGGAACTTCCATCAGAAACCAACACAAATTCACTGGGACAGGGCAGACGGGAAACGGCTTTGGTTAGGCGCGCGCGCAACTCCGGAATCACTTCTTCCTCGTTATAGAGAGGAATAATGAAGGAGATGAGCTTAGGAGCGCTTCTCTTTCTGGGAACCATGATCGTACACCCTTTCCAATAATGTTCTATCGGTACAGCGCGACATTACCTTGAGGGTTTGTAGCTAAGTTACTGATTGTATGTATGAAAAGTATGACTGTTAGCGTCCAAAAAGCTCTACTACGCCCCAAAGAGAGAATGGAGGATTCGAGAGATCTCGGCATCGGAGTTGGCGAAGAAAAAGAGACTCAGAGTGACGAAACTGAAAGTGAGAGCGATTGAGGCCACTCGTATCGCGTGATTGGCTTGGTAACTCTTAAATTGGGGAGGGGAAAGCTTCTTTCTCAGCCAAAGCGTATATCCATAGTTGGCGGCTACTCCAGCCCCATGCATCAGCCCAAAAATGAGGTATCCCCAAGTTCCCCCATGCCAGATACCAATGAGAAGAAAGATGAGCATCATCGAAAAAACGATGCTCAGATCTTTGAAACGCATTCCAAGCTTATGAATTAAAAATCTAGAGACAGGGGAGAAAACCAAATCTCTCATGAAAACAGAAAGGGAGATATGCCAGCGATTCCAAAAGTCCGCAAGGTTGCGCGCTCGAAAAGGATGATCGAAGTTCTCGGCCGACTTTAATCCAAGGACCTGACTGATGCCAAGGACGATATCGCAGAATCCAGAAAAATTGCAGTACAGATAAAGGTAAAAAAAGACTGCACTGGCCGCGAAGTCTATCCAGCCATGCGTTCCAAGACTTCCGAATAATCCTTTATAAGAAAGTCTGCTAAGGATGGTGCCAAGAAAATAAACTTTTATGAATCCAAGCGTTACTCGGAAAAAACCTGTTGTGAGCTGTGAGGGCGATGGCTTTTGTAGCGAATCGTTGAACTCATGATAACGAGTGATGGGACCTACAGGAATTGCAGGCATAAATAAGCAATAGGCAAAGTATTCGGCAAGCGAAGGCTTTTTAACCTGTCCGTTTCTAAATTCCATCGTCACCCAAATTTGGCGGAAAGCGACGTAAGAATACCCGATCATGACCTGAGCTAAAGGTCCGGGGATGTCCAAATGAATCACCGAGGCGGGCAAGTATCGGAGGAGGGCGATGCAAACAATGGGAAACCACGCCCCAAACGCTACGTACGTTATCATCAATCCATAGTGAGCGACTAACATTGCGATATAGACGGCTAGTACGATCGCTTTGACTCGAAATGCTATGCGAATGCCGACCACGTTCAAAATAGCAAGCGCCACAGCACGCCATTTGAGGTTGGGAATTCGCAAAGCAATAGCGCCAAGCACTAAGTAGAGTCCCAGTCCATAAATGAGATAATAAATATCCAAGCTTAACTCTTCCCCTAAGGGGTTTTCCTTCCTAGAAAATCAGTAAATACTTTTTCGAATCCAGGAGCGATAGCGCGAGTGAAGTAGCGTGAACCGTTTTGGTTCAGGTGATCGCCGTAATAAAACTTTTCGATCGATTTTTGATCCCATGCTTTGAATATCTCTCGGGGCACTACCCCAATCATGGGCACTGGTTCTGCTAAAAAATCGGGCCAGTAAAGGCGTTGGTACACAAAGTCTTGGCGAACCTGAATAATCGTTGGGACGCTAACTACCGCTACTTTGATCCCATAATCTTTTGCTACCTTGAAGAATTTTTGGACCATTACCTCGTCAAAGGAAGCTAGCTTTCTAGTTTCAAAATGAAAACGGGAAGGGGAAGCTTTCGAATAAATCAATTCCTCAGCGGAAAGGTGAGGGGGCTCTGGCTCAAAGACTTCAAAGGAGTCTGGCAATAGGTCGATACCAAGTTTTTCTGGCACGTTTCCAAAGTGTTCTTCAATTTTTGTTCCGTGCACAGCGTCGCCGTGATGCCAGTGCCACCAAAGTTGTCGAGGGGCTGATACTACCGCAATGGTAAAATATCTCAGACGGTCTGCCCACGTTAAGCCTTCGCTTAGAAAGGCGAGGTCTCGATATTGAAGGTAGTAGCTAGCGTTTTGGTGCGGACCTTCTTGATCCACTCCGTTATCCTGTGGGAGTAAAAGAAAGACGGTTTTAACTTTCCTTCGTTGCGCTAATTCTTTTAGAAGCAAGGCACTAAAGTCTAGGCCCGAATAACTGTATCCAAGCGTAATGACCTCCGCTGGACGACCCAGCTTGGAGGAGAATCGAGCCCTGAGGTAGGAGGTGTCGAGCCCTACTAGTAGTAGTGAAGATCCCATAAAGACAGCGTCCAAATCGGAAGTCTTTTCGTAGATCTCTTGATAGAGAAACGGATAGCTTGGCTCTTTTCGGAATACAGACATAAACCCGGCTCTCCGATCGGTGAGATGAGTGATATCCATAATCAGAGGCAACGCCAGGAGGATTGCCACGAGCGAACTCATCCGCCAAACCTTAAAGTCAGGATTGGCATCAGGCGTATGTATTTCGCTAACCACTTTTATTAGAACTTTCCGTAGATGAGTTCGATGTTAAAGAGTTTGGAGGGAACCAAGGTAACCATGCCGACGACCATCCAAAGAAAGAGGATAGACATCCAAATAAGAGTATTTTCGATTTTCGTCCGCTTCATGATTCACCATCCCGAACTGATCACCTGGATTATATGGTCTACCTGCTCATCGCTAACCCACCATCCACACGGAATAGAGAGCGTGCCTCTATAAAACTCGTCGACTCCCGGGAGGTTTTTTTCTAATCCTTTGAAACAAGGATATTCATCGTGACGAGGGTGAAGCTTCTGACTCTGAATTCCCGCTTTGGATAACTTCTTCTGAAGCGATTCCTGCTTTTCAGCAATTAAGGTATAAACCCAGAAAGCTGAGTGGTGAGTCTCTGGCCTACTGAGTAGTCGGATACCTTGAATCTTTGCCAGGGCTGCGGTCAGCTTTTTTCCGTTAGCGCGGTTTTTTTCCAAAATCCCTTTCACGTGGGGCAATTGTTTCACGCCCATCGCGCCAGCGACGTTGGAAAAGGTAAAATTGTAACCTGGCATGTCTACGGTATGGCCTTTACTAAGCTCCCCGGTAATAGGATTTCTGAAAGCTGAGGGATCGATCCCGAGTCTTCTCATTCGGCGCGCTAGTCTAATCGGATCCGAAGTTTTACAAACCAAAGCGCCGCCTTCTACCGTCGTAATGTGTTTGGTCGGTCGGAAGGAAAAAACAGTAAAGTCTGTTCCGGTATTTCCTAAAAATGTTCCGTTAAGGGTCGCACCGATAGCGTTGGAAGCATCATCAATAAGAGTAAGGTTTCTTTCTTTGGCTAAAGCAATCAAAGGTTCTAGGTCGGCGACGTCCCCGCCATAATGATAGACGAGAATCGCGCGCGTCTTATCATTGATAAGCTTTTTTACCTGTTCCGCATCGAACATTCCGGTCTTAGGATTGATATCGCACCACACTGGCGTCGCAAATAAGTTGGCGATAGGCATGATGGTGGAACCGCAAGCGACGGGGCTTACGATTACCTCTGATCCTGGTCGGACTCCGGCAAGGGATAGGGCTATCGTCAATGCCCCTGAGGCATCCGAGATGGCAGCGATGTTTGGATTCCCGATGATCTCAGCGATTCCTTTCTCGAAGGACTCCACATAGGGGCCATCCATTAGTTTGCCTGAAGTGAGTACCGAGGGAAGCACCTCGAGGCACTCTTTTGGCATATGGACTTGGAAAAGGGGAGTCTTGTCCACTACCACCCCTTCCGAAGCGATTGGACAATGTGTTCGCGTTGTTCTGCAGTGACCCACCATCCGCAGGGGATGTGCAAAACTTTTTTGCAAAATCGATCCAGGGCGGGTAGGGGCCTTTTCGATGTGGCAAAGAGAGAGTGGCCGTCGTTTCTTTTATGGACAGATCCAGAAGCTATCCCTTGTTTAGCGAGATATCGCTGAAGGTCGTCGCGTCTTTCTACTAAAAGATTGAAAAACCAATACGAAGGCTTTGCCTTTTCATCCCAATGGCAAAGGGACAGCCCTTCAATGCCAGTTAAATGCTGTTCAAAGTAGTGAGCATTCTGAATGTGAGCTTCGATAACTTGATGGAAGTGCTTTAGTTGGACGAGTCCAATGGATGCTGTGACGCTATTCATCTCATACTTGTAGCCGACTTCTGGAACATCCACTTCTAATCGCGATTTCTCTCGATCAATGCCAAAGAACCGAAAGGATCGAGCTCGTTTAAGGAGATCCGAATTTTTAGCGATAAGCATCCCCCCGTCGACTGTCGTGAGGTGTTTAATTGCTTGAAAAGAGAAGATGCCAAAATCAGACTCTACCCCGACATGGGCTTTGTCATAAGTCGCGCCTAGCGCGTGGGCACAATCTTCAATGACTAAAAGGCGATGTTCGGCTGCAATTTTTCGAATTTCTGACATTCGGGCAGGAATACCGCCGTAGTGAACCACGATGATGGCTTTCGTCTTCGGAGTGATAGCGGCTTTTATTGAAGCGGGATCCAAATTTCCGGTCGCCACATCCACGTCGGCCCAAACCACTTTTCCACGGCTATGCAAAATCGCCATATTAGTGGGCTCTGCCGTTAAAGCGGTCGAAATGACTTCGTCGCCTTCTTTCACTCCGCAAAGGTGCAGGGCGGTGTGCAGAGCCGCTGTTCCTGAGGAAAGCGCTATGTTGTTCGCGCTGCCAATGAGGGTTCCAAACGCATTCTCAAATTCTTTGACGAGAGGGCCCAAGGAAAGCTGGCCACCATAGAGAGTTTTGGTTAAAGCAGGAATGAGTTCCGCTTCTGGCGCCATGAAAGTTTTGAATAGGGGGATCACGATTTTTTCTTCCCCTGATTATATTGTTTTATCTCTCTCACGGGAATGCCACCAAACGTGCGGTTAGGTTTGGTCGACTTCGTCACCACGCTGTTGGTAAAAATAATGTTATCGTGGGCGATGGTCACGCCTTCTTCAATGGTAAGGTCACCATCAATGCGAATAGTGACGTCGTCGAGACGAACTGAGGAATGAATGGAGATACTTCGAGGGTTGGGATTTCTAAATCCCAAAATCGGAAAAGAATAGAGTGCAGCACTTTTCATAGATTTCCGACTGATATTTCAAGGCCCTATGCCGCTTTCTTGACGTAATTTGCTTCCGGAGTACTTCCGATCAAATCAGCAACTTCGTCGACGCTTTCCAACTGGTGGGTGTTTTCGGAGGTGTACTCCCATTTGTTAGGTAAAAGCGTAGTTCGGTCGACCTTATATTCTGGTTGTATGATGTAATGCGATTCCGTTTCGATGGAGCGACTGACTTCGTATTCGTTCACCAAAACTTCGTGCCGTTTTTCACCCGCACGTACGCCTACCAATTGAGAAGGATGTTTTAATCCCATCGGGCTGTACAGTTGCTTGCAGGCATCCGCTAGTTTGGCAATCGTACAACCGGGAGATTTTTTCACAAAAACTTCACCGCCCATGCCGTAGGTCAAAGCGTAAAGTACCAAATCCGTAGCGTCTTGAAGGGTGAGTAAAAATCGGGTCATTCCAGGATCCGTCAAAGTGACGGGCAATCCAGCTTCGATCTGACTTTTTAGCAAAGGAACGAAAGAGCCACGACTGCAAAGCACGTTTCCGTAACGAACGCAGCAAAAGACTGGGTAATCTTCGTTTCGATTTTGATTGCAGATGATTCGCTCCATGAGGGCCTTGGTGACACCCATGGTGTTTACCGGCTTCACGGACTTATCGGTGCTGAGGCCTACCACTGCCTTTACGGTTTTAGCTTCTCGGGCGGCGTCGCAGACGTTTTGGCTGCCCAAGACATTCGTCTTGATAGCTTCCATAGGAAACTCTTCGATCTCAGGCACGTGTTTGAGGGCTGCCGCATGAAAGACAAAGTTAACGCCGCTCATGGCTCGTTCTAAAGCGTTAGGATCTCTTACGTCTCCGATAACAAAGTGAACATTGGGAAAAGCTTGTCTCATTTCCCATTGCTTTTGTTCATCACGACTGTAGACGCGAATTTCGGCAGGACGCGCGCTCTGAATACGTTCGACGACTTTTCTTCCAAAAGAGCCCGTGCCCCCGGTCACCAAAACCACGGAGTTTCTGAGTTCCCGAGCTTTTCCCTTTGGAATTTTAC
>JBBQIT010000240.1:0-6782 GCA_038325205.1 Bdellovibrionota bacterium | reverse complement strand
CCGTTCGCCATTTGCGGTAATGAACGCCGCAATAGCCTTTGGCTTTGTAAGTGCGTTTGCATGCTTGGACTTGGCAGGCTTTTCCGCCACAGCGGCTGACTTTTACTTTGTCTTTTTTCACCTTAGGAGCTGATGCTTTTTTGGGAGCGGTTCTGACGGCTTTGGCTTCCATCGCGGGAGCTTTGGCTTTTGGTGCCGTCTCTTTTTTTGCGGTTGTCGTTTTCTTTTCTTCGGTTTTCTTTGTCGGGCTCTTGGCCATGGCTCCTCCGGTGAATAACAAATGCGTTACTCTCCGCTATCGGCAGCTTTGGCAGGAAGGTGAAGGATGTGATGCGTTAAATGTGAAGCGTTTCTGGGAGAAGCTTGGAGGGATCCCCCGAGGTGAACCGCTCTCGTGACAAGCACGCTGCATCAATCGAGTGATAACGGCCGTCTAGGATCAGTTCCGAGATCGCAACGGCGGCGCCATAGCAATGCATGATGCCATGTCCCGTAAAACCATGAGCTTCGAAAAGTGCTGGCTTTTCGGGGATGGCTCCCAGGATTCCGGTAATGTCGGGCGTATAGCTATAAAGCCCGCCCCAGCCAGTAACAGGCTTCAACCGTTCCAGCTGGGTCGAACGTTCGTACAATGCGGGCCATACATGGCTCTCGAAAAACTCGGTGTCGTAATCAAAACGAAAACCGCTGGTTTCATTTTTAAGAACGAGGCCTGCTAAAATATTTCCGCCTTCGGGATGAAAGTACACACCGCTCGTATCCACAACCATTCCATAAGGTGACATGTCGAAACCTTCGGCTTTAAAAAGACAGATCTGTCGGCGGTAAGGTTCTACCTTTGGGTCTTTTGTCATGGGCAGAAGAATCGGGCGAGACCAAGCGCCTGCGCATAGAATGACGAAATCGGCTTCCCAGACTTCAGGGCTACTTACAAAACTATCTTTAGTCGGGGGCTCCCTGAGCCAGCTTTCGGCCTGTTTTGGAGAATCTGCGGTGTATGATTCTACTCGAGCGGGTGAAATTCCCTTTTTAGGATGGGCATCGGTCACCCAACGTCTATCGTGGAAAGTGACCCCTTTTTTCTTCGCTTCATTTCTAAAGTAAGTTTTTAGCGCATTCGAATTGAGCAGACCGTCTTTGGTCCCAAAAAGGCCAGAGGCGACCCCGTCCAATTTATCTAGAAAAGGATATTTCTGTTGAATCTCTTGTGGTAAAAATTGTTCATACTTCAATCCCATTTTCTGAGTGTGGGCGAAGATGGCATCTCCATTTTCTCGTTTAGCCTCGGAAAAGAGCCAGAGATAACCAGACTGATTAAATCCGATCTCGTCTTTCAACGTTTCAAAGAGGCGGATAGAGGTTCTGGAGAGCTCTACGTTAATGGGCTGCTGCCAAAGATGACGCACTCCGCCAGCATTTCGCTCGGTGCTGCTTAGCGCCCCTTCCAAATCAGGATCTAAGACGTGGAGATCGCTCACCCCACGACGAGACAGCTCGTAAGCGATAGCGCTTCCAATAATTCCGGCTCCGATGATGACTCCAGTTACCCTCATGGCGCATCAACTTAACCTAACTCACCACCGATGAAAAGCGGGGTGGCGAGACCCGGGTTATGCCGGTAAAATAATAGCTTATGAAAACTTTCATCTCGATTCGCAGCACTGTGGTCATTTCGGTCGCTATTTTCATTTCTCTTGGCTTAGCAAGCTGCATCAGGAAGTCGACGGCTCCCACGCCTACGGTGGCCGTTCCCTCCCCGGTGCTTAAAACTCCCGAAGAAGTGGTTAAGCACTTCATACAAATTAGCGCTTCTGCCAAGAACGATACCGATCGCAAAAATTTAGAGGAGCTGTGCTCAGGCGAGATGAGAAGGGCCTTCGATAAAATGAGCGCCGACTCCTTCCGTGTTGCCTACCTCAATAACAACGTGAAGCTCACTGAAATCAAAATCATTGAGGCAAGAGTTCAAAACGAAATCGCGGTCGTGCGATATCAAGTTTCGTTGGACAACTCTCAGGGCACCGACATCACCAAAGAATCCGTCGAACGCGAAGTCGAGCTTTCCCAAATTCAAGGAACCTGGCTCATTAGCTCTATCCGACCCAAGGGAAGCGATAAAATTGCGTTTACACGCGGCATGATCTTTTAGACGAGTTTAATAGCTCGCTCAAAAATACTGTTCCACATCTTCTCGGTTAGCTTTCCCGTCTGCGTGTTTTGCCTACTAGGGTGATACGACATCAATATCCGTTTATCGCCTAACTCAATCAGCCCATTGTGCTGAAATTTAACTTTGGGTCGTGGAAGGGCAACCCCTTGTCCGGCGAGCAGTCTAAGAATCGCTTGGTAGCCGATGTTTCCGAGAGCCAAGTAGAGGCGAACCTTTTTTAGCAGATGGTACTCGCGCTCCAAATAGCTAGAGCAGTTAGCGATCTCTTTGGGAGTAGGTTTGTTGTCTGGCGGAGCACAGTGGGCAGTTGCCGAAATATAGACGTTATTTAGAACCAGGCCATCCTTTCGATTCGTAGAGGTCTCTTGCGAAGCGAGCCCGACTCGGTGGAGTGCTTTGTATAACCATCGACCGCTTGAATCGCCTGTAAACATTCTCCCCGTTCGATTGGCGCCATGAGCTGCTGGGGCAAGCCCCAAGATAAATATCCGGGCATTAGGATCTCCAAAGCTCGGAACGGGATGGCCCCAGTAAGGTTCGTCTTTAAATTCACGTTTTTTATTTTTAGCGATCTCAAGACAGTACTTTCGAAGCCGCGGGCAGCGCTCACAATGAACCATCTCTTTTTCAAGACGCGAAAGGTTATCCACGAAAGAAAGATTCGCTTGCCGAGAGGTTTCGTCAATATCGGAATGATGGCCGTCTTTTTGTTTTGCGGGTTTTCTCAGGCTTTCGGTGCCGTTCCCAGGAAATGGACCTACCTCTTTTTTGTAGCGGGCGACGAACCGGACATCGATGCATTTTCCAGAGTTCCCTTAAGGAAGCTTGAGCATCTTCCCTCCGATAATGATCGGTGGATGGTAGCGCAGACCGATCTCTATCTGGATGAAACCGGCAAAAATCGGGTAGCGAGCCCTTCTAGACGTTACGTTATCACGCCGCACGGCGGGCCTATCGATCCTAAAAATTACGACACTTTAAAAATCAATTCACAGGTCGTCTGGCAATCGAAAGAGAAATTACTTTCCGCCTCCCCAGACACGCTTTCCGACTTTTTAAGTTGGTCGAAAGCAAATTATCCCTCCGAACATTACGGACTCTTTTTATTGGGGCACGGGTGGGGATGGCGCGGACTTCTAGAAGACGATAACCCCGTTTCCGCTACACCCCTTGCGAACGGAAAGCCTCCAGAATTTGTGCTTTCCTCTCTCGCTGGACTGCGACAAGCGGTCTCTAAGAATTTTAGTAGCTCGTCCCCTCTAGATCTCGTGGTCATGGATCTCTGTAATATGGGCGGTCTCGAGGTTGCTTATGAGTTAAGAGGCCTAACCCGTTATCTCGTCGCCACTCCAGGCGAAATGCCTTTTATGTCATTCGACTATGAGAAGTCTCTTGCCCCACTTCCCTCAGGGCTTGCTTCAGGGCTTCCTGGGGCAGCCAATTTAGCAAAACGTTTAGTATCGGACTCTATTCAGTCTTTTTCTAGAGGAGGTTCCCAAACGAGCGCCGAAGGCAGTTACCCTCCGGTCTCGCTTTTTGCGCTCGACATGAATCGAATGCAGGCCTTATGGCCTTTATGGAGCCGCTTAGGCGCTGAAATGTCGGGTACGAATTTTTCGGCACTCTTTATGGGGACCTCTCATAAACAATGGCTCGATGACGACGCCCAGATCGACATCGTTGAACTTTTGACTAAGCTTCGCCAAAAGAGCGACTCGGTAAACGTTCGACGTGATTCCTCCCGACTTCTCTTTCTTATGGGGGAGCCAAATCCCGCTCCCTCGCTCGACAGCCAGTTTTTTGAAGTTTCGCTAGCGGGGGCTGACAGAATCCATTTTGAAGTTGCTGATGACGAACTTCTCGGCAAAGAAGAACTCCTAAAATATTTCCCGGAGTCGTTTGAAACCCTAAATCCTGCCTTTAAGGGCGTTGCGTTGCGGTGGCAAGTGGAAGAGAAGCGCCAAGGGCAGCGAACGATTAGCGCCGAGTGGCCTGTGAACCCAGACCGCAAAAAGCTGTGGATAAGACCTTTTCTTCCAGGGGCCCAGTGGGCAAAGCTTGAGCTTTATAAGGGCGAGAAGCTCGTAAAAACGACCGGCTGGGAAGCTCTCAAAACCTTCGTGCTGCGTTCAAATTACCCCGCTACTTCACCCTATCTAATGACAGGCCACACTTTCGGCGCCGGCAGAAGCAATGGATTAAGCGTCTTTTTAGACACCGATCTTGACGTTGCTAAGCCTGAAAATAATCACTGGACCGGCACCGACTGGATCGCCGGAGAGGCTTACTACCGCTCGACCTCCTTCGCCCGTGCCTTCCACTGGGCAGACCTCCTTTTTGGCCGATCTCATGCCCGTGAACTCGGTCTCGCCCGCTGATTCTCACCCTTCCGCCGGTTTTGATAACAAAATACATGCCTTGCGGTTCAGAATCAGTCCTGCTAGATTCGTCCGATAATTTTAAAGGCGAGGAGAGAAGCTTATGTCCGTAGAAGAAAAAGTTAAGAATATCATTGTGGAGCAGCTAGGCGTGGATATGGAAAGCGTCACTCCAGAAGCTTCCTTTATTGATGATTTGGGTGCTGATTCTCTAGACATCGTTGAGCTCGTAATGACGATGGAAGAAGAGTTTGATCTCGAGATTCCCGATGAAGACGCGGAAAAGATTAAGACGGTCAACGACGTCATCAATTATATCAAAGCAAAAGTGAACTAAAGGCGGAAAGGGGCCATGCACCGAGTAGTAGTTACAGGCATTGGCGCCATCACTCCCATTGGTTTCACCGCTCCGCAAAACTGGGACGCATTGATGGCAGGAAGATCGGGCATACGCCCGATTACCCTCTTTGATGCATCGGCCTATACCTCCCGCATCGCGGGCGAAATATCCGATTACGATTCCACCAAATATTTTTCGGTCAAAGACGTTAAGCGGATCGATCGGTTTATCCAATTCAGTTTGATTTCTGCCGATGAGGCTTTCAAATCGGCCGGATTACCTTTGGATCAGATGGACCTCGAGCGCGCAGGCGCTTGCGTCGGCGTCGGTATCGGTGGCATGGGTGAAATCCAAGCCACCTATAAAGAGATTCTTGAAAAAGGGCCTCGTCGAGTCACTCCGTTTTTCATTCCGATGGTGATTAGCAATCTCGCCGCCGGACAAATTTCCATTAAATATGGTCTTAAAGGCCCCAACACTTGCATCACTACGGCGTGCTCTTCAAGCGCGCACGCGATTGGCGAATCTTTTCGTTTAATTCAACGGGGAGATTGCGATGTGATGTTTGCAGGCGGAGCCGAAGCAGCGATTTGCGAAGCGGGTGTTGCTGGTTTTTGTGCTTTGCGAGCGCTCTCTCAAAGAAATGACACCCCAACCACGGCATCGCGCCCTTTTGATAAAGAGCGAGATGGTTTCGTAGTAGGAGAAGGGGCAGCCACCTTAGTTCTTGAGAATTTGGAGCACGCGAAAAAACGCGGAGCCAAGATTTTAGCCGAAGTCGTGGGCTACGCCCTTAATTCCGACGCTTACCACATTACGATGCCTAGCCCTGACGGAGAAGGCGCTGCTCGTTGCATGAAATTGGCGCTTAAAGATGCCAAGCTCAACGCTACGGACATCCATTACGTCAATGCGCATGGAACTTCGACGCCCATAGGGGACGCGATGGAGACGACGGCTCTTAAAACTGTTTTTGGAGATCGCGCCAAAGAAGTCGCGATTAGCTCCACGAAATCGATGACGGGACATTTACTCGGCGCCGCAGGTGCGGTGGAAGCCATGTATTGCGTACAAGCGATTCAACACCAAAGCATTCCACCTACGATTAACCTGAACACGCCGGATCCTGAGTGTGATTTGAATTATGTCCCGAATGAGGCGCAAGAAGCTAAGCTTAAGAGCGTTCTCACCAATTCATTTGGATTTGGTGGGACGAATGCGAGTCTCATTTTTAGTCGGTTTGATTGAAAATCTAATTTATGGCGGAAACGAATACCATCTTCGTCGGCTCTGATCATGCGGGCTATTCCCTAAAGAAAACTCTGCTTGAGATCTTAAAAAAAGACCTCCCTAATCTTCGCTTTGAAGATTGCGGAACTGATACCGAAGCTTCGTGCGACTATCCTGACTTTGCTAAAAAAGTAGCAACCCAAGTCGTTCACAAGCAAACTCGCGGAATTTTAATTTGTGGGACCGGCATCGGGATGTCCATTGCGGCAAACAAGATTCATGGCGTGAGAGCTGCGGAAGTTTGGGACGCGACGTCGGCCAGGCTTTGCCGAGAGCACAACAACGCTAACATTATCTGTTTTGGCGCACGGCTCGTCGGCCCCGAGACCGCTATCGATATTTGCAAGACATGGCTCAAGACTGAATTTTTAGGAGGACGGCATCAAGGTCGTCTGGACAAAATCGCTGAACTTGAAAGGAAACAACCGTGAGCATCATCACGCGAATGCAGGAAACTGACCCTCTAGTCTATGCCGCGATTCGTGAAGAGTTGCTTCGACAGCAAAATAGCCTCGAGCTAATTCCCAGTGAGAATACCGTTTCCCGAGCGGTGCTTGAAGCTCAAGGCTCGGTTTTGACCAACAAGTACGCGGAGGGTTATCCA
>JBBQIT010000239.1:0-6789 GCA_038325205.1 Bdellovibrionota bacterium | reverse complement strand
CATCCTCGGTGGTCCGATGGGTAGCCGGGATGGATAAAGGCTTCGGGGTGGAGTTTGAAAACGCCTCTCAGGAGACAAGAGAGTTTATTAAGCAGATTGTTGAGTTTTTTGATCACGCTAATCAAAAGAAGTAGCTACCAGACCGCAAGAATATCAAAATCCCTTTTTACTCGTTGAATCTGAACTTCGATCTGATCTCCCACCTTGCGGCCTAAGAGGGCTTCGCCGACGGGGGATTGAGGAGTGATGACAAGGATCTGCTTGCCTTCCTGGGTAGCAGACATGCCGCCGCCTTTGGGCATTAGAAAATAGAAGAGACGTTTGCCATCTGATTCGACTTCAACAATGGCTGTAGAAGCAATCGGATCATCCTTCGTGAAGTTCTTTAAGTCCATGAAGCGATACATCGCTAGCAGCGCTTCCAACTCCAAAGCACGTTTTGATTGCGCTCCTGCCAGATAGGAAGCTTCTAAACCGCGGGTGTCGTATTGATCTTCGGCTTTGCTCTCGGCATGAGTCGCCGCCTCATGGGCGGCAAGTGCGGCTTGAGTTAATACCAATAGATCAGCGGCGATAAGCTTTTCGTAAGCGTGAAGTAAGGCTTTTTTATCCATGACTCACAATAGATCTTCGAAGAAGGCTCCAATAGGTAGGGTCGGGTGAATAATCTGAAGTTCTAAAACCCAAAGGGTCATCGAAGGAACAAAAGCGATTTCAGAAAGACGCTCTTTAGAATATTTTGTGTGAGGATTATCGCTTACGCGATGGCCGTCCACATTATCTAAAAGTTGGTACCCCTCTTGAGTCGCTCTTTCTTTCATCCATTGATAGAGCTCGACACCATTTAGTTTTTTTTCTTTCCACTGTTTTTGTCCTTCAGTGAAAAGAAGGCGTGCGGTTTGGGCACAACGTTCCGCTTCTGGATTACTTCCTAAAACAAAAGTGTCGCCGACATCGCCTTCGTAATCTAGGCCTAACGCTTCATCGCTCCAGATAGGGCCTAGGTCTAAATAAATCGGATCGCCGTCCTGCAATCGATACGTCGACTGCAACGAATCGTGAAAGGTGAGTACGGTTCCCGGACCAAAGCGGACATAAGGGCGATGCCAGTGTTTGGTCACGCCCTGCTTTTCAAAAGTAGCGACGGCAATTTTTCTGGCTTCTTCTTCGGTCATGCCCGCTTTTAACTGCGGTTTAATCTCGTTAAAGACCGCCCAGGTCTTTTCTCGAGCTTTGAGCAAGCCCTCGACCACAAAATTAGGATCAACTGACTCTAGTTTAGCCCTGGAGCTTTCGGCGAGGCCTACAGAATGAAGATCGTTCATCACCTTTTTATGCTTACCAGACCTGAGAAGTAGAGGGGAAGAGGTTTTCTATCGGGAGTAGCAACGCCATTTGGCATTGAAGCTTAGGTTGCCATTAGCGCTCGTGGTTTCTTCAGGGCAGCGCATGCTGGCCTTTTGGTAGGTGTCTTGAAGGCCGCATTCGACCGAGTTCTCTAAGACCAAGGTATCCACGTCGGAGACTCGGGCGCATTGGCCGATGGGGCTAGGGTCTTTACCCCCGTTACATTTTCGGCATACATCAGTGGCCTTAATTTCTAAAGTACAGGTGCAGGTAGCAACGCGTTCGCTGGGGTCAAGCGAGATGCATTGCCAAACGGCTTTACCGGTTCCGCCACCGGTGGGGCAGGTAGCGTCGAAGGAGATACCTTCTCCGAGTTTGCAGGATTGAATAGAAGCTGGGCCAACGACAACGGCCGTACTCGCTTCTACTCCACAACCTTCTTTAAATTTAAGCGCACAACTGCAGTAAGGGTGTCCGACTTCTTCTTGGCATTGTTGCAGGCGAGCTACGTCAGAAGGCAACTTGGCGACGTGAGGTCCGCAGACCCAAGTGCCCTCGGCAGGAACAATTTTTTGTCCGCTGGCTTGAGTAGCGGTAGCCTCTCCATCAGCACCAGGCTCGGCTGGCTTAGGGTCTTCTTTCACATTGCAAGATCCGGCCATGGGCATCACCACACCCGCCGAAGAACAAGGCATCGTCGAGGGAACGTCTTCGCCTACACAACCTTCAGGGAATTCTAAATGGCATTCACAAAGGGGACCCGCAGGGCCGTTTTGGCAGGGACTCGATTTGGAAAGATGGGATTGTCTGATCAGCACTTTTGCGGGCGCAGGCGTAGGGGCGGCTTTGTCGCCCGCGAGCGCAACCACTGGCAAAAGGACAAACAGTAATGTGATTAAACCCCTGATCACTCTAATTTACTGTAGAGGGGAAAAATGCGGGAAATATGAAAAACGCGTCTCAATTTGCGCAAGAAGACGAAATCTTTAGAGTAACGCAGCGTGCCTATCAGGGGGTTAGGTATTCCGGCGTGATGGGCTCTTCCAAAACCTCGCCATTGGGATTTAACGAAAGGCGGTAGGCCTTTTTATTGGGCTGGGAAGCCACGACCTTATGAAGCGTGCGATCTACGAAGTGAAGGCCAACGCCGTCTTCCGCAGCGAGCCCTGGTCCTAATTGTTTGGTTTTTACAAACTGCGTGTAGAAGGGGCGTCGTTTGGCTTCGCCGTCATAGTGAACGCAATTGCTACCCTTAAGAAATCCTAAGCATTTAAGCGGGGAGAGGGTGAGGGGAATAGAATCGGTGACCCCTTCTTCAAACCAACAAAGAGAACCAGCGCTGATGCCGGAGAGAACAATGCCGCTCTCCCAAGCTTGGCGCATGATCGTATCCAGTCCCCATTCTTTCCAAAGGACTAAAAGGTTTCTCGTGTTGCCACCGCCGACGTAAATCACATCCTGATCTAAAATAACGGAAGCCAAATCAGGAGTGGATCCCTGGAAAAGACTTAAGTACGAAGTCTCGCACCCTAGCTTTTTAAAAGCTCGATTAAATCTTGCGATGTAATCCAAAGCATCGCCACTAGCCGTGGGAACAAAACAGATCTTAGGCTTCTCTTTTTTTGTTAGCGACAAGATATAGCGATCTAGGAGGAGGTTTTCAGGTTCCATTGAGAACCCGCCTCCTCCTAGCGCTACAATATTTTTTACGACTGATGACAATCCAGACCTACAGAGCAGCCTTCATCGCTTTGATGTACGTAAGGACAGCTTGGTCGTGTCCGTCTGGTTTTACTTTCAAATAAAGTTTGCGAAGGACTCCTCTGGGATCGACTACGAAAGTGGTGCGGTCCCAATACATCGTACCTTTCCAATCGCTTTGGTCTACTTGGGCGGCGGCTAGTAATTCTTTTTTCGGATCGGCTAATAGATCCACCGTGAGCGAAAATTTGCTGCAGAAGTTTTGGTGAGAGGTCACGTCGTCTTCGCTAAGTCCCACGACGGTAATTCCCGCTTTATCAAAATCAGTTTTCGCTGCGCTAAAGGCTTTGGATTCAATGGTGCAACCGGGGGTGTCGTCTTTCGGGTACACGAAAACCACGAGCCAGTTACCGGCGTAGTCTTTTAAGGTCTTGGTCTGACCGTTTTGATTGGAAAGTTTAAACTCTGGGAACGGTTTTCCTACTTCTAGCATCACTCAGCTCCTTTTTAAGTTGCGGGGACTATAATCCGGAGCGACCGCTTGGGCAACGATGGCGGATAGGCACGTCAAATCTTACGTTTTTAGATTTTTTTGACACGCTGGCTCAACCGCACTATCACAGAATGAATGGGTTCGTTCATTTCCTGGGGGGGAAAGATGAAGTCTTGGGGCGCTCTGTATCTATCTTTGGTCCTAATCTCAAATTTGGTTTCAACGATCACGCTAGGGGCTTCCACACCGCCCGCTGGGAATAACGCCACTACGACCACACCTCCGCCGCCGAAGAAGCCGCCGCCTCCGCAGGTCTCTGCCCCGCCACCTCCGCCGGCACCAAATTTCTTTAAGCCTTTGACCAATAACGGCGGTAATAATGGGGGAGGCTCACCCACCCCACCTCCGGCGTTTATTCCGCCTCCTTCAGCTCCAGCGAAAAATGAGCCGCCGCCTGTGCATAAGGTTTTTGAATTGCCTCGCCCAAAACTCATGAAGCCTCGGCTTCGTCCCAAGCTATTGCAGACGCCCGGGGAAGAGTTTGGCATTCGAAGCGGTCCCTATTTTTTGCCGATCCGAACCATCGAGCGCGCCGGGGGAATCACCGATCAAGCGCTTATCTTAGACACTTTGGAAAAAGAAGCTGAGAACAGTGCGGTCATTGCCCGTTACGACTATGAAAATGATCTTCAGATCGTCAACGCGAATAAGTTGCTATTCGAGAAAGAAGAGAGGCTCTTTGCTAAGCGTGTCGTCTCTGAGCAAGAATATTTCGAGTTCCGAGCGACTCTTGAAAAAAGTGTGGCTCGTTCGGAAGCAGCGAAAGCCAAATGGGCTGAATTTGAAGCCGAAGTCACCTTAGGAAAGATCCGAGTCTCACAGACGCAAGGGGCTGTCGTTCCTATTACGACTATCGCCAAAGCGTTTGCTGGAATTTGGGAAGCGCGACTTAATCGCGCCAAAAGTGCCGAGGTCGAAGCCAAAGCGGACTACTTAAATATCGATTCAATAAACCAAAGAAACTTAGCTCTGGTAAAAAAGGGGGCGGTGACAGAAGCCGAGTTGATTCAATCGACCAGAGACTCTGAGCAATCTCGCATCGTACTTAAACTTTCAAGCGAGCTAGTCGAGCAGGTAGGCCGCTTCTACGCCGAAGCGCAAGAACATGTGAAAGTCGCAGAACAGTTTGATGCGGCTGCCACAGAGGCTATTCCGGGGACCAAAATGTAAATGCCGTAATCGGTGAGGCGGTTAGGGTCTGACGGCCCTCATCGCTCCTTCGAGTGATATTTCTAAGCGTCTTAGCTCTTCGCCATCTGTTTCGATCTGTTCGGGAGAGCCGGTAAGCACAACATCGATGGCGTCTTTAAGCTCGCGTGCGGCTCCTACTTTCGCCTTCAGGTAGTTCGTGCTGTCCCACATAATACTGTCCTGTCCAAAGGAACGAAGCCCTCGGATAGAGCGAACCACGTGAGAGGGATCGAAAGCAAAGACCGCATGCAGAGGCGCTCTAGGGAAGCTCAAGGTGAAGACCTTGGCCTCCTTGGCGCGAGTCGTGATCTGAAGTCCTAGCAGTGTTTCCGGAGCCAAGCTGCTTCTCAGGAGAAGCTCGCTGGGCAACATGCTGAACACACCGCGATCATAGAGAAGCCTGGAGAATCGATTGTTGCCGCCATGACGCCAATTGGCATCGCCAAGGACGTACGGGCCGTGACCTACGGGAACTCCGTTAACATCGCAAGGCATGTACACTTCGAAATGGATGCCGCCTGCGCGATAGCGTACGAGTCGGATAAATTCCAACATTACTTTGGCAACGTGAGCATACCGAGCGCGGTGAGGGTCATCCAGGGTATCGCTCAGATACATTTTTCGGTGGTCTTTCTCGTAGAGAAAGGCTGAGAACAATAAAAGGTCAGTGACGCCATCGTGGGTGAACACATCGCCATCAAAGGCGACCTCACGCCAGTGCAAGCCCGCAGGCAAGGGAATGTCGTCGATCTTTTGCTCGACGATGACCGAACTCTGCCTTTGATGCTTATTCTCCATGCGCATTAGCTCGTCGATCATATTTTGCGCTTCATGAGCGACGCCGATGCGAAGGCCGTTCATGCCGGAGGAGTTATCTAGCTTTGCGACCACACCGGCGTTGGGGTTGGCTTCAGCAAAGATCTTAAGATCCGTCTCAAACTGCGAAGCAGCCCACATTTCGGGCCAGATAAGATCCTTGATGGGATTTGCTCTGCCCAATCGATTGAGGGCCAACTTAGAAACCATCTCCCACGGGGCCAAACTACCCTCATAGCCTTGGTCGCCATAGTGAATGCGCAAGGCCATTCCCCAATCAACGCCAGACTCTGCACCGACGATTACTTTGGTATTTCGGTAAACGGCTTCCGGTATCAAATGGGCAATGTGAAATACGCCCCGCTGAATGGCGGTTGCGGGAGTTTCGCCTGGATTATGTCTGGGTAAATGAAAAACTTTTGTTTTGGGTCCCAACTTCGTGGGCAACTCGGAATCGGGTGGGAAAAAAACAAAGATGTTTTCGGAAGGAGCGATGAGCCGCTCGGCTTCGGCAAGCAAGTCCGAAGCGCCTGAAACGGGCGCGACTAAAATAACCGATCCTCCGGCCGCAATACTCGGGTTGGCCACTAGCTCGCCACAACCAAGCAGATGAAGCGGTCGTACGGTTAGTTCACCGTTTGAAGCGTGAACCGTCGTTAAAGGAATTAGCACTAAGGCAAAAAATAAAATCAAGATGCCGGATATCTTCACTAATAGGTTTCCTTTCCCGTTCCCATGGTCAGAAATTTCTTAACGGATAGCCCCCTGGGCTATGACTTCGTAAGCGCATCGAGCGACCGCATTAAAGAGGTCGGAGCCACGTGTGAGTTGCAAGAGCTGAGGCACCGTAAGTCCTGGCACGCCAAAGGCTGGGCCAAAAGTGCCGCCTCCCGAAAGATTGGCTTTTAACTTTCCCGGAGCGGGCAACCGAAACTGAACAGGTAATGAGAGATCGAATACTAAGGTGTCTTCCACCCCGTGAATAAAGTTCAGAGCTCGAAGATCATAAAGCCTAATTTCTGTTTCCGCGTTGCTGTAGGGCAATTCCATCGTATCCAAAGTTCGAAACGGCTGGACGACATAGGCATAGGGGTTCTTCAACAACGCGGGCTTAATTTTCTTATTCCAATTTTCTATGAAAACCGCATCGCCTTCTTCTTTTTGAATATGAACGCCCTTAC
>JBBQIT010000238.1:0-6790 GCA_038325205.1 Bdellovibrionota bacterium | reverse complement strand
GGACGAGTCGCGATTTCCCGACGGCGACAGAGCCTACTTTTGCGACTTGAACAAAGGTCATTTGGTTGCCAGAGCTTCAGTGATTTTTTCTACTCCGGCGAGAGGGGCTTGGCAGGCGAAATTCTCACAGAAATAGACGGTAACTTTACCGCCGATCGCTTGTTTCCCTCGAGTGAGCGGAGCGAGCTCTCTGGTAGGAATCTCGTCGGACATAGCCACCACTTTATTGGGTATAAATCGACTTCGAATCTGCTGAAGTACGCTTTCGGTATCGTCACTCGATTCGCCCGGAGCTATTACAACTTCAATCGGCTTATCGAAAAGGAAAGAAAGAGCGATGATGGCTTGGCCATTACCCGCTGGCAGATTTCTCATGTTCTCTTCCATCGCGGCAAGTGCCGATTCAGCGATCGTTACGTAGTCCGTTCGTCCAACCAATTTACCCAAGCGGAGCAATGCCGTGATCGCGAGCGAAGTCGCAGAGGGCGTTGCCCCATCATGAAGCTCTCTCGGCCTGGAGAGTAACTTCTCGTGATTAAGGCTTGTGAAATAGAAAGTCTTTGTCGAAGCCTCCCAAAAGTGAGCTAGTAGGGCGTCCGCGACTTGGACCGCTCTTACGACAGTTTTTCCGTCGAAGCGACATTCATAAAGAGAAAGGAGTGAATTTAAATAGGCGGCGTAGTCGTCTAAAAACCCAGTAATTTTGGCTCTGCCGTCTTTGTACACGTGGAGCAGGGTAAGCCCCGTCGCTTTGGTCGGTTCGCAAAGCTTTTCCCACACAAATTGCACAGCCTTTTCAGCGGCCGCTAAATATCTGTCGTCACCTAACGTCTGATACCCTAAGGCAAACGAATGGATCATCATCCCATTCCACGCGAGAATTACTTTCTCGTCTCTAAGCGGAGTGATCCGACTCGAGCGCGCCATAAAAAGCTTTCGCTGCGCGGTAGCGAGGGAATCGTCGAGCCAATCACGATCTACTTTTAAAGTTTTGGCCCATTCGTCGAGGGAATGTTTGCGGTTCAGGATGTTGGTCTCTTCCCAATTTCCCTTTTCGCTGACATCGAAAATCTGACAGACGAGGCCGGCTAACTCTGGATCGAGATTCTCTTCGATTTCGGCTTTTGACCAAACGTAGAACTTTCCTTCAACCCCTTCGCTATCGGCGTCTTGCGTGCTGAAAAATCCGCCTTCGGGTGAAGTCATCTCTCTCAAGACATAGTTTAAAGTCTCTCGCGCTACTCTCGCGTATTCGACGGAACCTGTTGCTTGAAGCGCTTCTAGGAATACTTCCGAGAGAAGCGCATTGTCGTAGAGCATTTTCTCGAAGTGAGGAGCGAGCCAAAATCGATCCGTGGAATAACGGTGAAATCCGCCGCCCAAATGGTCATAAATTCCACCATCGGATATCTTGTCTAAAGTGGTGGTCACTACCTTAAGCGCTTCTTTGTCACCCGTACGCTTCCATTGTCTAAGAGCGAGCCTCAGATCCATCGTGTGAAAAAACTTGGGAGCCGAACCAAATCCCCCGTAGTCGGGGTCGAACGTCGCTTTAATTCTTTGGATAGCGTTGTCGACCAGATCTAGCGACAACTTGCCCGGTTGGTCCGAAGTGGGATTTCCCATCTCGATAAGTGCTGAAGAAAGTTGCTTGGCCGAGCTGAGTACTTCAGTGCGTTTCCCCTGCCACGCCGCCGCCACTCCCAGAAGAATTCTTTTAAAGCTCGGCATGCCTCCGCGATCTTCTGGGGGGAAATAGGTACCACCGTAAAAAGGTTCTAGGTCCGGAGTGAGGAAGACGGACATGGGCCATCCCCCATGTTGGGTCATCAACTGCACCGCAGACATATAGATGTTGTCCAAATCGGGGCGCTCTTCTCTGTCGACCTTTATATTAATGAAGTGTTCGTTCATGACCTTCGCGATCTCTTCGTTTTCGAAGCTTTCGACCTCCATGACGTGGCACCAATGACACGCGGAATATCCAATGGAGAGAAAAATGGGCTTCTCTTCTCGCCGCGACCTCTCGAGCGCTTCATTTCCCCACCCATACCACTCCACAGGGTTATGGGCGTGCTGAAGGAGGTACGGACTAGTCTCTTGGGCCAGACGATTGGGACGCCGATTGGCTGGGTCTTTCATAAGGCAAACGATTGTACGCGAACCGAAATCGCTGCCAACCAAAATCCTAGCCGGATCTCTGCTATGGGTAACTATTTAGAATTACATAAGTAAATCTGAAAGTGCTTATTTTACAAGGGGGATTGATTATTTTTTATGACGCATGGTATAAAAACGACCTTTCGAAGCGGTTGGAGAGGAAGCGGTAGCTAAACAAACACTAGGAGTTGAAGTGATGAGTACGATGTCGAATAAGTTGATTAAGTCAGGGCTTTTCATGCTCCTGGCCTTGTTTCTTTCTAACGAGTCCTTTGGTGCGGGCCACCCAGACTCAACGTCTGCGGCTAATGCTCTCGAAGCCGAAGTGAAGCCTGCTGCCGCATCTGGCGCTGGTTTCACCGGAAACGTCGAATTGCGTCCTGGCGTTTACCTCGGTGATAAGAACGCGCTCCGGTCTGAAAACCAAATTCAGCTCGGATACAAGTTCAGCCCAGATCTCGAGATCTTCGGTCGTCAAGAGCTCAATACCAACATCTCGGATGCCAACCTTGCCTCTTCCAAGAGCGGATTGGATCTTACTGCTGGTAACTTGGTGTTCGGATTGAAATTGAACAATCTCTACGTCAACGAGAGTGCCGGATTGTCTTTCGGATATGAACCTCGCGTTTATCTCCCGACTGACCAAACCAATCGTGCCAATGGTATGAATGCTACCCTTCGTAACTATTTAAAAGTTAAGAAGAGCATTGCTTCGAATGTCGACGTAACGTTCATGGAAATCCCGATTTTCCATTTCTACAATCAAGCGGGTAAATTGGATCCTGTAACGGGCAAAACTTTCGTTGCTCCTGGCTACGAAAACCGTATTTACGTGATCTTTGATTTCGCGTTCTTGAACAACAAGCTCTCTGTCTCCATGCCGTTCAACTTGAACACGAACTTCTACCGAACGTTCACTGCGGGTAACGACCCCAAGAGCGGTTCGACGCAACACAAATTGTGGATCTATCCGGAAATCACGTACAACGTGTCTCCGCATATCGATCTCGGCGTCGCCTTTTACTCGGATGCTTTAATGGCGTCTGATCTTTCCAAGTTCACCATTGGTGACGGAATTAACAAAGGCGTTCCGCAACTCGTGCTCCGCGCGTCGT
This sequence comes from Bdellovibrionota bacterium, assembly GCA_038325205.1. Lineage (GTDB taxonomy): Bacteria > Bdellovibrionota > FAC87 > UBA2466 > UBA2466 > JBBQIT01. The sequence continues at coordinate 3,515 of JBBQIT010000238.1, read as the reverse complement.
TGTAGTAGAAGCCAATTCTTTTTTAAAAGACTCCCTTCGGGTACTGCCCGAGGGGAGTTTTTTTTTGGGGTTTTTACCGCAAAGCAGCAAAGCTCGTGGGAAGTCCTAAGGTACAATAATGAAATATGAAAATCCTTTTAGTCGTTCTATTGGCTTCCGCCATTTCGTTCGCTGAAGATCGAGACACTATTCCGCTCAAAAATCCGACACTTCCTACCACTCAGGGGGAGACGACGGAGTCATTCTCTGGAAGCGCTGGAAAAACGCCGGTGCCCTTTCCTAATGAAGGGGGCGTTCCTCAGTTTACTAAGAATGGTCAACCCGCGAAGCCTTACATTGCTTCCCTAGATACTTATGGAAGTGCCAAGATTAACGAGTCCATCATTCGCAAACTTTTGGGTAAGCAATTAGATCGTTGGTTAGAGAAGGGCTTATCTAACGATGAGACAGCACCCGATCTGGAAGCCAAGCTTAAAGATAAGGTAATGAAGAAGTTTGGCTTTCCTTATGCGGACTGGTCAGTCGTTCAATACTTTCAGCCCGGAGACATGGCTATTCATGTCACTTTGGATGTCGTCGAAAAAGGCGATGTAGCGAAGCGAATGCCGTTCTTGGATGCGCCCAAAGGTCAGTTCGCCGACCCAGACAATTTAATTAAGTTGTGGAGAGAGTACGAAAACCTAGCTCTCGATCTAGTGGAGAAGGGTCAACTCGAGCCCGACATCAATCAGTGCGCGGCTTTGCACTGTCCGTTCGGCCACAAACATCCGAAGCTTAAAAAGTATGAGAGCATTTTTGTCGAAGGGGCAAAAAAGAACGAGCAGGTGTTAGCCGAGATTCAGAAATCCGATGCTCACGGAGAGAATCGCGCGGCGGCCTGTTATCTTTTGGCTTATCTGAAAGATGGTAATCGCGTCGTCTCGTATGAAGTGGGTAGAGTGAGAGACCCTGATGATCTAGTTCGAAACAACTCCCTTCGGGTGTTGGGAGATATCGCCGAATTTCACCCTGAGTTCGTGATCCCCATAGGGCCGGTGGTTCAGGCTATCCACTTCCCCAGGGTGTCGGACCGCTCCAAAGCCCTCTATGTGGCCTTCCAGCTGGTGGGAAGCACCAAGGACAGCAAAGAGCAGGTAATGAAGGACGCGGTACCCGACCTTCTTCAAATGATTCAGTCCAAACAGCCTGATCACAGAGACCTATCCTATGGAATTTTAAGGAAAATCTCTGGAAAAGACTTCGCCATCACAGACGTTCGGTCCTGGACTAATTGGTTTTCCAAGCTGCCTGACCGCGCCGTCACTAAAAAGTGAATAAATTCCTCAGCCGTGACACTCGCGTGACAAAAACAATTCAGCCTTAGTTATAGTTGAACTAGCAGGTTGTTATGCGAATTCACGTATGGGGCACAGATTTTAGACGAGGTTCCGCGGATGTCCGCCGACGGCTCTATTTGGAGCCGGAGAAGCGGGAGTCTGTTCTCAAAGAACTTCTGAACCACGGTTTCAGCGACATTGTTTATCTCGCCACCTGCAATCGCATCGAATTTTACACCACCGCAAAAGACCCTTTCTGCGATACCCGTTCGCTTTGGACCGCACTCTTACAACAATTTGGTCTTGGGGCGGATTGCTTTTATGAGGGCTATCACCTCGAAGGAAAAGCAGCTCTCCGTCATCTAATGCGCGTGGCCTCTTCGTTAGAGTCTTTGGTAGTCGGTGAGCCGCAAATTTTGGGGCAGTTAAAAGACGCTCTCGGCTATTCCAAGAAAATTGGGATTCCGGTAGACGCTTCACTCGAACGTTCGTTTCAGTTAGCTTTCGAAACAGCGAAGCGAGTCCGAACGGAAACTACGATTTGCGAAAAGCCGGTGTCGGTAGCGACTTTGGGTTTGAGATACTTGCAAAGTCACGAAGGCGAGCTACCCGTAGAGCGCGCGGTAGTAGTGGGGCGAAGCCCCATTAGCGTTTTAGTCGTTCAATGGCTTTTGAAAAATCGGCCCCAATGTCCCATCGTCTGGGTGAACCGTAATCCTGAATTGCTGCGTTCTATTCCCGAGGCCTCGCAAGTTCAGATCGCATCTTTAAAGTCATTTTTGTTGGATCCGCCCCAGTTCAGCCATTTGTTCACGGCGACTTCAAGTCCGCATCCTCTGTTTAATGAATCTTTCTTCCAGTCACTACCTCGAGAAAAACGATTGGTATTTGATTTCGCGGAGCCTGCCGACATTGGAACTTTGCCATCCGACTCAGGAGTTCGAGTTATCAAATTGGAAGACTTGAAAGAAGAGGCGCTTCAAAATACCAAAAGTCGCGCTACCGGAGTACTGCAGGCCGAAGGGATTATTGAAGATCAGCTAAAGAACTATTTCCTTCAGCAGAAGGAAGCTCCTTTGCTTAAAGACTTCAACGAAGTCGAGCCCAGTTTTTATAGCGGCTTGGCGGAAGCCTTGATTGCCGTGCAAAAAGAATTACCCCCTGAGACGCACACCAAGGTAAAGCGCTGGGCGGAAGCACTAGTGAAGCGTAATCTCCATCTCTCACGAGAACATTTGCGTTCTGTATTGCGCAAAGTCACCGATCCCACCCCGCAGGAAGCCGATTCTGAAGACGTGAAATACGCTAGATCGCGGATACGCGTCCTCTAATATTCGTGCTATCTTCACGCAAACTCTGATTGAAAGATCCCCCCTTGGGGAAGCGAAAGCGACGGGTCATTTATTGAGGAGCGAAAGCCAAGGGTCATTTATTGAGGAAGCGTAGTATGGCGCGCAAAACTTATCGATTGGGTACCCGCAAGAGCGATTTGGCGATGGTACAGTCTCGCCAGATGGCGGCTGCCTTAGCAAAACTAGGGATACATTGCGAGCTGGTCCCTGTCGAAAGTGAGGGCGATCAAAACCGCGCGGTTCCTCTTTACGAAATTGAGGCGGATACGCCAGGACTTTTCACCAAGCACCTAGAAAAGGCTTTGCTCGCTGAGACCATCGATCTTGCGGTTCACTCCTTAAAAGATTTGCCCACCGATCAGCCCAAGGGGCTTTATGTTGCCGCTGTCCCCACGCGAGTCAGTCCCGGCGACTGTCTGATCGTTTCGAAAGCCTGGCAAGATTCGGCCGCCATACTTGGACTTAAAAAGGGAGCCACCATTGGGACGAGCTCTTTACGTCGAGAAGCCATTCTCGTTTCGGAAAGACCAGATCTTAAGATTGTATCGATCCGCGGCAATGTACCGACACGAGTGAAGGCCGTGCGCGAGGGAAAGATTGCCGGCGTTGTTTTGGCTCAGGCCGGAATAGAACGTTTGGGGCTAGACCTCACTGGCGTTATCCGAGTTGATCTTGATCCCAAAGTCTTTGTATCGGCGCCTGGTCAAGGGGCGCTGGCTGTGGAAACCCGAGAGAATTTGAAGGCCGAACTGAACGAAGCATTTTCGAAATTAGATGATGCGGCTTCTAACCAGGAAACCCGAATCGAGCGAAGCATTTTAAAAGGGCTTCACGGCGGCTGTACCCT
>JBBQIT010000237.1:0-6795 GCA_038325205.1 Bdellovibrionota bacterium | reverse complement strand
TCCATTCGGAACTGAAATCGCTTGGCCTTCCACCGCAGCATCCGTTGCATTCGTCGTGACGATGCTGACCGTGGTCGTGTCGCCTAAGTGGATGTTGTTGGGATTGGCGGCAAGAGTACAAGTAGGCGCGGTCGGTGGAGGAGGCGTATTCGAGCAATCCGAGTTCACTCCGCAGATAACCGCGTTGTTCGTCTGAGCAAAAGTTTGAAAGAAATTTAAAGTCTCTGGAATGTCGGTGCGGATGTCGTAGTTAGTGTCTTGAATATTACCTTTGGAGTTAATACCCAACACTTTCATTACCGTTCCATCCATTACCAAAGCCGGACCGCCCGAATCTCCAAAACAAACGGCAGCACCTCCCGCTTTTCGAGAGACCATGTCAAAATCTGAAAATCCGGTAATGACGGTGTCGCCAATTCTTAGAATGCCATCGCTTGTTCCGCTACCGCCGCCGGGTTGAGTGCAGCCGTATCCCAACAGAGAGATTCCGATTCCGCTCACCGCTTTTCCGCCGATAAGAACGGGTTTAATTCCTTGAATATCTTCTGAGGTGATTCCTAAAGCGACGTCATGATCTTTTTGAGGGTACAGCGAACTGCGTGTGATCATCGCGGAGTAGGTTTTGTTTCCTACTTTAAAAGTGGCTGCTTGTCCGGTATTCGCACAATGAGCCGCCGTCAAAATGACTCGCGGACCGACGACAGTCGCAGTACAGGAAGAGCCTTGCGAACTAATCGAAACTACTTCGAGGTGAGTTCCTGCGGGAACCGGTGTTCCGTTGATTAAACGGGAACCACGACCAACGGGATTGGCTAAAGTGAGTGAAGTTCCCAGTAGTAAAACGGAAACGACGGCTGCTCCCAACGCGGTACGATTACACATGCATTCCATCCTTTGTATTTGCGAAAAAATAGGTAAGTAAAGTGGACCCCGGCCCCAGGAATTAAATCTATTAGAAATACTATCACCCCGAATCGATCCTCAGAAGAGCTGGCTTATTGGTCGTTAGCAGGCGTTAAACCCAAAGCATCTCAAACGTCACCGGATGGTGTGTCACTTTCGCCGAGAGCGATCTGGTGATATGAGCGATAGGGTAACCAAACGGGAGGCATAATGTCTGATGGATTCTGGAAACCTAGTTACCCATACTATTTGGCCAACCGTCCTGTAAGCGCCAATACTGACCTCGAAGTGGTGGATAAATATAGCGGTAACCGCTTAACGCGCGTAGCTCTAGCGGACGATCATGCTATCGACGAAGCGATCCAAAAGGCGGTGGAAGCAGTGCGTCCGCTATCCAAATATTCGTTCTATCAGCGTGCCGAAATCTTGCAACACTGTATCAAGAGAATTTTGGAACGCCGGGAAGAGCTCGTCGAAATTCTCTGTGGCGAAGCGGGCAAACCATTGCGCGATAGTCGGGCTGAAGTAGCGCGGCTGGTCGACACTTTTCGAGTCGCGGCCCACGAATCGGTTCGCCCTTCGGGTGAAGTCATGACCCTCGATATTTCAGATCGGGCCAAAGGATATCGTGGAGAATGGAAGCGCTTTCCGATAGGCGCTTGTTCTTTCATCGCTCCTTTCAATTTTCCTTTGAATTTGGCCGCTCACAAGATTGCCCCGGCATTGGCCATGGGATGTCCATTTGTTCTCAAACCCGCGAGTTACACACCCGTGAGCGCCTTAGTGTTGGGAGAGATTCTCGCTGAGACCGATCTTCCCCCAGGAAGTTTTTCTATCTTGCCGTCCAAGCGAGACGCTTCGAGCCGCTTTTCGGAAGACGAAAGAATTAAACTCTTGAGCTTCACAGGCTCTCCCGTCGTAGGATGGGCCCTAAAGGCAAAAGCAGGAAAGAAAAGAGTGGTCCTCGAGCTTGGGGGAAACGCTGGCTGTATTGTCGATGAGACTTGGAAAGATCGGGACGATGCGGTTCAGCGTTTAATGGTGGGCTCTTTTTCTTACGCTGGCCAGAGTTGCATTAGCGTTCAAAGAATTCTCCTCCAAAATTCCGTTTATGATGACTACCGCGCTCGTTTAGTCGCGGCGACTCTTAAACTAAAATTCGGTGACCCGCGACTAGAAGAAACCGTCGTCGGTCCCGTGATTACGGAAGCCGAAGCAGAACGGCTGGAACAATGGATTCAAAGTGCGGTGGCGAAAGGCGCCAAAGTGCTCTGTGGAGGGACTCGAAAAGGAGCCGTGATGGCGCCGACTCTGCTAGAGAATGTTCCCCCCTCCGAAAGATTGGTCTGCGAAGAGGCTTTCGGCCCCCTTGCGATCTTAAGTCGCTTTGAAACTTTCGAAGAAGCCATCCAAGAAGTAAATCGAGGAAGATTTGGTCTTCAAGCTGGAGTCTTCACCCAAGATGTCTACCGCGCTGAAAAGGCCTGGGAGGAGTTAGAAGTGGGAGGTGTCATCATTGGCGACATCCCCTCTTTTCGCGTCGATAACATGCCCTACGGAGGCGTCAAAGATAGCGGCTTTGGCCGCGAAGGCGTACGGTTTGCCATGGAAGATATGAGTGAGATTCGTCTCAAAGTCCTAAGAACCCCAAGCCCTACTTGATTTGCGAGATTTCTCCGCCTTCGCCCAGGCCGGACAAAAAACTAATTCACCTTCGGCGGACGAGGAATGATGACCATGGGAGGTCGGACCGGAGGGCGCGGAAGTGTCACTCGAAGATTTACCTGTTCGACTCGCAAGTCCGCAATGCTATCGACAAGAATTCTCACCACCGGAGCTTTTCCATCATTCACTAAGAAAATGGTCTGAGCTTTTGGGATCGTTACCGAGGGCTGTCCTGGAACCGTTATCGTACCGCTTCCTGTCGGTGGCGCGATGACTAGGTCGTTTGATATCGCCTGCACGACGTAAAGGGCGTCGGACACTTTAGTGACCTGCAGATTCACATCATCTAGCTTCGGAGAGGCAAGCAGGACCGCACTTCCCTCATTCTCATTGGAAAAAGAGAAGTAAAACTCGTCGTAGGTATTAGCTTGGCCAAAGTCAGCCGCAAAGAGTTTTGTAGCGCACAACAGAAGCGCTATAGCCATAATCATTGCTAACTTCGTATAATTTCGAGCCTTCATATTCCCTCCTCGGGAAAAAAGTAGTCAAACCCAAGGCGTGTAATAGCAATCCGCATGCCGCCGTAACTGGGCTCAATGGGGTTTACTGGGATGAGATCATTTTGGCGCCACTGGTGTCATCTTGAGTTCGCGTTTGGTTGAATGCGTCGGCTCCTGATGGTAGGGTATCGCTCCCAAACGACGAAGGAGTGAAGGATGAAAACACGAGCTGCAGTAGCTTGGAGCGCAAAAACCCCATTGGAAGTCGAAGAGATCGAACTCGCCGGACCTAAAGCCGGGGAAGTATTGGTAAGACTTGCCGCGAGTGGAGTCTGCCATACCGATGCCTACACTCTTTCAGGAGCCGACCCGGAAGGCGTCTTCCCAACGGTATTGGGACACGAAGGGGCGGGCGTAGTCGTCGAACTAGGGGCCGGGGTAACGAGCGTCGCTGTGGACGATCACGTCATTCCTCTTTACGTAGCCGAGTGTCGTGAGTGCAAATTCTGCCGTTCCGGTAAGACCAACTTGTGTTCCGCGTTGCGGGCAATGCAGGGCAAAGGGCTAATGCCAGACGGAACTTCCCGGTTTTCCAAAAACGGAAAAACGATTTTCCACTACATGGGAACTTCGACCTTTTCCGAATATGTTGTCATTCCCGAAATTGCCCTCGCCAAAATTAACAAAGCCGCTCCTTTAGACAAAGTCTGTCTCTTAGGTTGTGGAATAACGACCGGCATCGGCGCGGTTTTAAATACGGCGAAAGTAACTCCCGGATCTACGGTTGCCGTGTTCGGTCTCGGGGGAATTGGATTGAGCGTGGTTCAAGGCGCTGTGATTGCGAAAGCCTCACGTATTATCGCAGTCGATATCAATGACTCGAAATTTGAATTTGCTAAACAGTTGGGAGCTACCGATTTCGTCAACCCAACCAAGATTTCCGTTCCGGTCCAGCAAGCCATCATCGAGATGACTGATGGTGGAGTCGACTACTCCTTTGAGTGTGTCGGCAATGTTTCATTGATGCGACAAGCGCTTGAGTGTTGCCATCGCGGTTGGGGTGAATCCATCATCATCGGCGTCGCCGGAGCCGGACAAGAGATCGCCACTCGTCCTTTTCAACTGGTCACGGGAAGAATCTGGAAAGGAACGGCTTTTGGTGGGGTAAAAGGCCGAACTCAATTGCCTGGTTATGTAGAAAAGTATTTAGCCGGAGAGATTAAAGTCGATGAGATGGTCACCCATACGATGCCTATCGGTGAAATCAATCACGCGTTGGAGCTGATGCACGAAGGAAAAAGCATTCGTTCCGTCGTTACTTTCTAAAGGATTTTATGTCAGATCTCGTTCAGGTTAGCCGATCTAAATGTTACGACGGATGGACTGAATTTTACTCGCATCCCTCGTCGTCAACTCAGACGACCATGAAGTTTTCGGTGTATCGACCGCCGCAAGCCGAGAAAGGGCCGGTTCCCGTGCTCTATTGGCTTTCGGGATTAACGTGCACGGAAGAAAATTTTATCACGAAAGCGGGAGCCCAAAGAACGGCATCTCGTTTGGGAATTATGCTCGTCGCTCCTGATACCAGCCCTCGAGGAGCTGGAGTTGAGGGTGAAGACAAAGACTGGGATCTAGGAGTGGGCGCCGGTTTTTATTTAGATGCTACTCAAGGTAAGTGGGCAAAGAATTATCGCATGGAAACTTACATTACCCGCGAGTTACGCGCTCTTATTCATGCCAACTTTCCTGTGATTAAAAACCAAGAAGGTATTTTCGGGCATTCTATGGGTGGGCATGGAGCCATGATCTTGGCTTTGCGCAATTCGGATATCTACCGCTCGGTGTCGGCTTTTGCGCCGATCTGCGCTCCTAGTCATTGTCCCTGGGGAGAAAAGGCGTTTTCTAACTATCTGGGAACGGAAAAAAGCCAATGGGCGGCGCATGATGCCAACGAACTCGTCCGAACCGTATCTCATCGAATTCCTATCCGTATTGATCAAGGTGAAGACGATAAATTCCTCAAACCGCAACTCTCCTTAGACCGTTTTGAAGATACTTGTCGGGAGCTCGGGTATCCCATAGAAGTTCGGCGCCGTCCGGGGTATGATCACAGCTACTATTTTATATCCAGCTTTATCGACGAGCATTTTGAGTATCACGCCGCTCGTTTAAGCCGGACCTGAGGTAACTGAATGTCGTCTTTTGCTTGGGGGAGCGCCGAAACTAAATTCTTTTTTGAGCTGACGCCAGAACGGATATTAGATGCCGTTGAAGCGTCGGGCTACCGTTGTACTGGCCGATGTCTTACCCTCAACAGCATGGAAAACCGAGTCTATGAAGTGGAGCTTGAGCTCGACGAAGGACAAACGGTTAGTACTCCCAGTGAAAAGTTTCGCGTCGTTAAGTTTTACCGTCCAGGTCGTTGGAGCGAAACTCAGATCTTAGAAGAACACGAGTTTCTGAACGATTTGAAGTCCTCTGAGATCCCTGCGGTCGCCCCGCTACCTTTTAAGGATGGAAAAACCCTTCATAAGATGTCCGACCTCGATATTTGGTACACCGTATTCCCTAAAGTAGGCGGAAGATCCCCCGACGAGTTGCAACCGGACCAGTTAGAACAGATTGGCCGACTCTTAGCCAGAATGCACAATGTAGGGGCTACTAAAGACGCTCCTCATCGAATCACTTTAAATCCAGCTTCTTACGGTTTAGAGAATTTAAACTTTCTTCTCACTTCGAACTCTCTGCCTGTCGATATTCGCGATAGGTACAAACAACTGGTGGAAGATATCTGCCGTATCGTCGAGCCTTGGTTTGCTAAGACGAAAATTCAACGTATTCATGGTGATTGCCACCCCGGAAACCTTCTTTGGGGAACGGCCGGAGCTTTCTTTGTTGATTTTGACGACATGGTTCGTGGCCCGTGCGTTCAGGACCTTTGGCTCCTAGTTCCTGGCCGTGATGAAACCAGCATTCGACAGATGAATCAGATGATCTCTGGCTACGAGCAGATGAGAGAATTCGATTGGGACTCGTTAAAGTTGGTTGAGCCCCTACGAGCCTTAAGATTTATCCACTTCAGCGCCTGGATCGCCAAACGATGGAACGATCCTGCGTTCACTCGCACCTTCACCCAATTCGGCACCTCCCGTTATTGGCACGAGCAGGTAAGCGACCTTCAAGAAGAGCTCGAGTTAATTCAAGCATTGTCATAAATCTCAACGAGATGTGGGTTGCTATCGCGCTTGCTCAACTAGCTCGTGCCTTCCGATTTTTGGCGAAAATTTCTTCTCCCACGCCTGAGTAGCAATGATTCAGGTGTGACGAGTTCCCTTCCAACCAATCCGCTGCCCTCTAGGCTGCCCGATCCGTTGCCGCGAGCTCGATTCCCTGCAATCCGTTCCGCTGACGCTTTTTAGAAGGATACTTTTTGCCATTCAATTTCGGAACGCGGATCTGTATTCCTTAGCTGAGCATTGGTCTGTTCTCTAACTTTCGACATTTATCCATCCAGTCTCGGGCAAAGAAGACTTCGGTAACAAGCTGGTTGTGGGTTCGACAAAGTAGTCTTACATTCCTCGAATCATGTCGACCCCCTAGCGCCCAGGGAAAGACATGATCGAATTCCAAGAAATGAGTATCATCACAGGCTTTTCCCGAAGGACTCACATAACTACACTTCCCACCGTCTCGACTTTTTACCTCGTTGATGTTCCCCTCGGAAATC
>JBBQIT010000236.1:0-6814 GCA_038325205.1 Bdellovibrionota bacterium | reverse complement strand
CATCGCGGTGCTTGAGATCATGAAGATGATCAAAAGCACTAAGGCAACGTCGGTGAGGGGAGTGATATTAATTTCAGCAACAATCGCTTCGTCAGCGTTGTCGTCAAATCGCATTGCCATAACAGTCTCTCCTGAAAAAGGACTAGTGCGCGGCTACTAACGTCTTGTCGTAAGTCTGCTCCAGCAATTCGTCTAGAGTGAGCTTGATGCCACCCAACGTTTGATTGGCTGCGGTTACGAAGATGTTGTAGGTCAGAAGCGCGATGATAGCGACAATAAGACCCGCGGCCGTTGCAATCAAAGCTTCAGAGATACCCGCTGCCACGACGTTGAATCCACCAGCTCCTTTTTCCGCCATGGAATGGAAAGCGCGAACGATACCTAACACGGTACCCAAGAGTCCAACGAAGGGGCTAGCGCTTCCGATGGTTCCTAATACCCAGAGATTTCGTTTTAGGTAAGCGACTAAGCGAGCTCGATTTCGTTCGGTTAACCGTTCAGCACTCTTTTCCGATCGTCGGGTATCCATCGTGGATAAGAAAATTTCCGAGATATACGGTGATTCGGCGTTGCAAATCTGCTTTGCGGTAGCGGCATCGCCAGATCGTAACGCGGCAAGAACTTTCGTGCTAAGGCGCCCCAGTTTGGGTCGTAGCGTCAAGAATACCCACGCTCTTTCGAGAACTACAGCCCAGGTAAGGACCGAGAAAACGAGGAGGGGCCACATTACCCAGCCGCCTTTTACGAAAAGATCTCCGAAACTGGTCACCATTGATATCTCCTAAGGTGTGCTTTGCTAAAAATCTATCTACTAGGATAGCAGACTCCCAAGGCCCTGAATAGCTTGCCTCCAAGACGCAAAAAGGCCGCGATTCCCATCGGAAATCGCGGCCCGTTTAGAAACTATTTAAATAAAGAGCGGCGCCATCAACAACGTGATGGTCGACAGCAATTTAATAAGCACGTGCAGAGAAGGACCAGCGGTATCCTTGAAAGGATCTCCCACCGTATCTCCTACGACAGCTGCTTTGTGAGCATCCGATCGTTTTCCGCCGTGGACACCACTCTCGATGTACTTCTTGGCATTATCCCAAGCGCCACCGGCGTTATTGAGCAACGTGGCCATTAAGATACCCGTAATCGTTCCGACCATCAGGAAGCCGGCAACCGCTTCGGCGCCAATTCCCGATCCTGGAGGACCATCGTGTTTGAAGAGGAGACCGACGATAACCGGTACGCAAACCGCGAGTAGTCCCGGAACCACCATCGCTTTGAGCGATCCGATAGTTACGATGTCTACGCAGCGGCCGTAATCAGGTTTCGAAGTTCCAGCCATGATGCCCGGATTTTCTCGGAACTGACGACGAACTTCGACGATGATGAATTGGGCGACTTTGCCTACGGCCTTAACGGCGAAAGCAGAGAAGAGGAACACAAGTCCCGCTCCCAAAAGCCCAGCGATGAATACCGGAATCTTCGCCAAATCGACCGAGCGGAATTCACGACCCAAGAGTACCGTGACTTCATCCATGTAGGCCGAGAAGAGAAGGAACGCAGCGAGCGCGGCGCTTCCGATGGCATATCCTTTGGTAAGCGCTTTTGTCGTGTTACCGACGCTATCCAAACGATCCGTGCGTTTACGAACTTCTTCGGGTTGACCCGACATTTCGATAATTCCGCCAGCGTTATCGGTGATAGGACCAAACGTGTCCATCGCCAAGATGTAAGCGGCTGTCGACAACATACCCATCGTAGCTACGGCAGTTCCGAAGAGTCCGCCGCCAACTAAAGCGTGTTCGCCAAGCCAGTACGAAATGTAAATCGCAAGAGAGATGGTAACCACAGGAGCTGCCGTACATTCCAAGCCGACCGCGAAGCCGGTGATGATGTTAGTCGCAGGACCAGTTACCGACGCGTCAGCAATCGATCTTACCGGACGATATTTGTATTCCGTGTAGTACTGGGTGATCCAGACGAAGATGAAGCTGGTGACCACGCCGACGATTCCGCTGGCCAAGTACCAGTAGCGGCCTTCGAAAGGCATCAACCATTCGACCGCAATCCAGAAGCCCAGACAGGCTAGGATGGTCGTGACCATGTAACCACGATTTAGAGCCTTCATCGGGTCTTCTGATTCAGATTTCATTTTAACGAACGCGATACCGATGAGACTCGCGATAATTCCGAAGGAACGAGCGACGAGCGGGAAGAAAACCACTCCCACACCAAGAACCGGGTTCTTCTGGGCTAAGAAAGCGCCCAGAACCATGGCTCCTACGTTTTCTGCGGCTGTCGACTCGAAAAGATCCGCACCGCGACCGGCGCAATCTCCTACGTTATCTCCTACGAGATCGGCGATTACCGCGGGATTTCGTGGGTCATCCTCAGGAATTCCGGCTTCGACTTTGCCTACGAGATCCGCGCCTACGTCAGCGGCCTTCGTGTAAATACCGCCGCCTAATTGGGCGAAGAGGGCCACGAAGCTGGCTCCGAATCCATAACCTACGACTTGGAGGGCGACATGGGCCAAATGACCGGGATCAGACTCCCATCGGCCACCGAAAAGAACGAAAAGACCAGCCACACCGAGTAAGCTCATGGCCACTACGGCAAGACCTGAAACCGCTCCTCCGCGAAGCGCTATTTGAAGCGCTTTGTTAAGGCTTGTTCGCGCCGCAGATGCGGTTCTGATGTTGGTTCGAATCGAAACATACATTCCGATAAAACCGGCAAGAGCCGAAGAGAGCGCTCCGAGCACGAAGCCCAAAGTTACTTTCCACGCCATATCCGTATCTTTATATTTTGTGTAAAAGAGGAAAAGTAGAACTGCCACGACCACGCTTAACATCGCGATCGTTTTGTTCATGCGCTTAACGAAAGCTTCAGCGCCTTCTTTAATCGCATTAGAGATGGCTTGCATCTCTTTAGTCCCGGTATCCTGCTTCATCACATGTTTAGCAAGGAAGAGAGCTGCCACCAGCCCTACTACCGAGATTCCAAAAATTAGAATAAGTGCCATCGCCGTTTCTCCTCCGGTTGCTTCTCTCGCGAACTTTCGCGGTGGGCGCGTTATAGAAAACGCGCTGAGAGCTTAAGTACTTGAATCAAAATCCAATTTATATGCCTGACTTAAGTAAGCGTGGCAAGACAAGAATTTGGAGAAGGGGACCTTAAGACGTCAGAAAAACCGCGATGGCTCTATTTTCCGAGCGGCGGAGCTTTCTGTTCTGTGCAGTAAGCGCTTCGATGATTTTGTCCGGGGACGTGGGCGTCCCAGCAGTCGACGCTGCAGAAAACCAATTGAAAGCGCGTTCGGTTGCAGGTGGAGACCGAACATTTATAGTACCGAGAGGCGTGCGCGATCTCCTTCTTGCAGACGTTGCACTTTCCCCAGGCAGCAGAAGGGACTGCTGCAGGACTCGAAGGATTAGAATTCGGCATGACAACTCCTCTTCAAACAGGGGGCTTCGTCTAATGTCTCATGTAGGACTGGGAGTAGGCAACGCTATCAGTTAGGGTAACTGCGGAAAGATGGTCTCAAGAAGGTACGGCCCCCAAAAGAGATAGGCCACGGCGCCCAGGGCTAGGAACGGGCCGAAAGGGATAGCACTTTTAAAATCTTTTTTCTGAATGGCCATGATACTAAGGCCAACAATCGACCCCAACGCGCTGGAAATGATCACAACGGGGAGCAAGCTTTTATAACCGAGCCAGGCGCCTATCATGGCCAGGAGTTTGACGTCTCCGCCGCCCAATCCTTCTCTGCCCGTCATTTTCTCGTAGCCGATCGCGACCGCAAGAAAGATACCTCCGCCCAGTAGAATTCCGAGTAGAGACTCACTCCACGTGATGTCTTGAGTCAGAAGCGCAAACACGAAACCAATGACGATGCCGGGAAGGCTCATCTCATCAGGAATGATCTGATGGTAGAGATCGATCACCGAAATGACGAGGAGCAACGAAAGCAGGATCGAGTAGGAGAGAAAGCGAATTCCTAAACCGAAATGCAGATAGAGCCAGAAAAAAAGGACGGCGGTCGCAATCTCTACCAACGGATATTGGATGGAGATGTGGGCTTTACACTCCCGGCATTTGCCCCGAAGGGCTGCATAACTAAAGACCGGGACATTGAGATACCAAGGAATGGGAGCCATACACTTCGGACACCGCGATCGCGGCATCAGGCTTTTATCATCTGGGACGCGCAGAATGAGAACATTAAAGAAGCTCCCCCAGATAAGGCCGAGCACGACGACGAAAATCTCTCCCAGAGGCGAGACTGAGAGGGTTTGAAAAAAGTCATTCACGTAGGAATGTCTTTCATGTTGAACGTGAGAGAAGCCAAGGTCAAAAAGAAAGTAACGCAGATCACACAGTAAACAAAGGCCCACCCCATCTCTACACTTGAAATGGTGACGCCGTAAGAAGCTAACGGTTTGCTATTAAACAGTTCCAGATCAGGAACGAGATTTTTAACGACGCGCCAGATCTGGAAAGAGGCGGATTTCATATCCGCATTTTGGGTGATGTTATCCCTAAGATGGCCGGCTCCAAAGAAACAAAGGCTGATGACGGCCGTTGTGATCGCACCCGAGTTCACGGCGAAGAAGTAGCAAAGAGACGTTAGCACCATGGATTCAAACCCGATGAGACAATACGTCTGAGCTAGCGAAGCAATATCCGGATGCCGGTACACGCTGGACACAGCAATAGTCACAATTAACATACCGAGTACCATCGTCATTTGAACGGCACACTGGCCTACAAATTTGCCTAAGAGAAAGGTGGAGCGAGAGATTGGTTTCGCCAAGGTCATCGACACCGAGCCCATCGTGAGCTCTTTTTGAAATAGGCTGATGCCGGCGAAAATTGAAAAGAGCACCATCGAAATTTCACCCCCTGCCAACATAAAATCGACGGTGAGTTTGTACTGTTCGATATAGGTCATTTGCCCTAAGAGCAAACTGAGGCTCAAAGACAGGGCAACGAAGCAAAGTAAAATATAGAAGACTCGTTCATAGAGGAGCTCTCGGACAGCGATCCAGGCGATGCGAAAGATATTAAGGCTCATAGACTTTTCCCCATCGATTGATTCGTTGCTACTGGTAGCGGAAACGAAGTGTCCGCGAAAAGCTCGTCTTCTAACGATTTTCGCTGTGAGTTGACCGACGCCACGGTGGCCCCGTCCTTTTCCACTTCCGCCAACTTCGCGGCCAAAGCTTCAGCTCCATCAACGACAACTTGAATGCCGCCGGCACTAAGACGACTCTCAAAAGCATCCAAATATTTTTTATGCAGGGAAGGGGCCAGGTTTCTTATCAAGAGTTCGAATCGTTGATCCCCTTGAGATAACAGTTCATCCAAAGTGCACTGCCGTTTTAGGCGCCCTTGCTTGAGTAAAATTACCGATGAACAAACCTGTTCGACGTCGCCGAGGATATGCGTTGAGAAAAACATCGTCGAGTCGGGCATCTCATCATGAATGCGCATGATAAGCGATCGAATCTCTTTTCTTCCTAAGGGATCTAGTCCGCTCATTGGCTCGTCGAAGATGAGAAGTGGTGGGCGATTGAGTAGCGCTTGGGCTAAGGCCAATCTTTGGGTCATTCCTTTACTAAAGCCATGTACGCGCTCCTTAGTGACATGCTTTAAACTGACCAACTCCAGAAGGTGGGCAATCCGCTTTTCCAGCTCTTCGCCCCGCATTCCTAAGAGTCTTCCGAAATACTTCATGACATCATGAGCGGTCAAAAATCTCTGGAATCTTGGATTTTCGGGGAGATAGCCGATGAAGGATCTGGCGATTCTTTCTTCAGTGTTATGACCGCAAACGGTAAGCTCGCCATGAGTCGCTTTCAGAAAACCCAAAATCATTTTAATAGTGGTGGATTTGCCCGAACCATTGGCGCCCAAAAGGCCGACGACTTCGCCGCGTGCTACCGAGAAAGTAAGATCTTCGACTGCGGTTTTGCGTTTAATGACTCCGGTATGAAATATTTTGGTCACGTTCGTTAGCGAGATGGCATCGCTATTAAGAGTCATTATTGTCTCCTTCGGGAATATGAACTCCGGTGATGTCTACGTTAAGGTTGGTTAGATCTTGGGTGCTCTCAATGGTGCGTGTTTTGGCGTTATACGCGAAATGGAATCCCTCATGGAGAATAGGTTGCAGCGCAGGAGCTTCGTCGCCATTTAGCACCGAGCTTAGTCCGCGAACTTGAGAGATTAGCTCCGGACGCAATTCTGCAATGTTCGTTGGCTCTTTTTTATATTTTTTTCGGAAAGCCTTAAGGGCTTCTATCCAACCTGCCTTTTGCAAAGCGTAATTCAGGCTCCGCACTCTTTTTTGCAATCGGTACTGCCCCTCCACAGAATGGATCACAGGATAAAGCTCGCAAGCTACCTTAAGGGATTGAACCAGCGCTCCGGTTGCGGAAAGAAGGCGAATTCCCAACGAGGTCAGCCAAACCGGAGACCTCTCTAAAGAAGCGGCTTTTAGAAGATAATGGGAACCTTCTTTGTAGAGGCCTAACTCATAGTAAAGGTGGTAGCCCAAAAGGTATTGCGGCCGCCAGTAAGTAGGTCTCTGTTTTACCCACTTCTCCAAGATAATACGGGCGCCTAGCCTGTCTCGTTTAAAGACAGAGAGGAAAACACCTCCGTAAGAGAAGGCGCTCTCGAAATTAGGATCCATCGAAGTAATGGCGTTCAGTTTGGTGAACTCCCAGCTGACTTCTTCGACACGAATCGGAGTCGTATCTGATTTCTGAAGGAGTTGAACCCAAAGCAATCCAGAAAGAAAGTTCGTAAATCC
>JBBQIT010000235.1:0-6840 GCA_038325205.1 Bdellovibrionota bacterium | reverse complement strand
GACTTCGACGGGTTCTTTGATTCAAGGACAGGCTGGGATCACCGCTCAAGATAACGATCGCTATACGTTGGAACTCGGGAACAGTTCTTTTGGTGGCGAAATCCAGCTCAGTCGCATTTTTAAAGTGATTCGTGAAGAGCTTGGCTGGACGTATGCGATTGGAACGACCTACATGGCGATGGGGGAGTTGACCTCCCAACAAGGTATCTACGTGATTTCTTACACTCCTTCGGTTGAATTCACGACCAACGCGCTCTTAAAAACGCTCTCGATGTGGAAAGAGTATTATCACTCGGGTTTAAAGAGCGAGGAGCTCTCTGCGGCACGCGAGAGCATGGTCAATTCTTATCCTTTCCGATTTGATACTGCGGAGAAGCGTTTATCTCATAAAGTTCATAGCTATCTCTATAACGTGCCCATTCTGACTCCCGAAGAGTTCGAGAAAAAGATTATGTCTATCTCGAATGGGGATATCGAGAAGTCTCTAAAAGCCAAAGCAAGCGAAAATGGCTGGGTGATATCTTTGGTCGCAGACCCAAAAGTGATCCAGAAACAATTAGAAGAAGAGCAGAAAGAAGTTCCCGAAGCGCAACGCATCAAGATCGACAAGATCTTAACTCCGGATGAAGTGATTAAGTAAATTCCGTCGCGTTTCGCGCGACAGAATCTAGTTTAGAAGAGTTGGAGCAACTCTTCTTTAAGTCCGGGCGTGAAGGACATGAAGCTTGAGCTTTCGATCGTACGCTTTCCAGAAAAATCACAGTAGTCGCCACCAGCTTCGGTAATGAGACAAGCCAGTGGCGCGATATCCCAAATATTAACGACAGGATCGATCATCGCGTCTACCGATCCGCGCATCATCAGGCCATGACCGAAACAATCGGTGTATCCTCGGCACAGTTCAGTCTTTTCAATGAGGGATCTTAAAACCTCTCGGTGTCCCGAGGCATCAAAGCAAGAAACGTCGCCTACCGAAACCACTGCCGAGGCTAAACTTTTTATCGTAGAAACGTGAATGGGATTTCCATTGCAGAAAGCGCCTAGCCCTTTCGCTGCCAAGTATGATTCCTGAAGGGCCGGGAGAATCATAATCCCCACCACTGGCTCCCCATTTTTCAGAAGCGCCATTAGCGTTCCAAAAAGAGGAATGCCTCGGACAAAACTTAACGTTCCGTCGATAGGATCTACCGTCCACAAATATTCAGATTTTTTGGATTCATGTCCGAACTCTTCGCCTAAGATCCCGTGAGTCGGGAAAGCCTGAGTAAGCTCTTCTCGAATCATTTCTTCCGTCTTCTTGTCGGCGATGGTGACGGGGGTCCGATTCTCCTTCATCTCTATGAGAATCGGTTGGCGAAAATACGAGAGCGCCAGCTTAGAAGCGCGCGTTGCGATGTCGTAACCTTGCTCTAATATCTCTGAATATTCTGACATGGCCGTATTTTAAACGGCAGCTCAGTGAAATTCAATCTTGGGCTTTGGGTTCGGACTGAGGTTTGTAATAGTATTGGTCGTAGGCGCGATGATACGCCGTCCAATGAGATCCATTGGTCTCGCTTTCGATAAGCGTTTGAATGCTATTGATCTTCGAATCCATGTCGTCTATTTGGCTTAAAACAACTGCCTCGATCGTAGCTGGCTTTTTGGGAGAGCCATAATCGAGTCTTCCATGATGGCTAAGGACGAGATGCTTTAGCTGCCACTCCAGATCCTTAGGAAAATCAGTCATCTTTTGGATTTCCCGGTCGATTAAAGTCACGCCGATAGTGATGTGTCCCACCAGCTTGCCCTCGTCGGTGTAGCCAAAGCTAGTGCCGTAAGCCAATTCATAGATTTTTCCGAAATCGTGGAAGGCCGCGCCAAAAACTAATAGGTTGCGGTCCAAGTTCTTATAAAGCGGCAGAATGCGATCGATAATCCGAATCAGCTGCACCGAATGGCTTAGTAAGCCTCCGATAAAGGCATGATGGATCGTTTTTGCAGCTGGGCAAATCTTGTAGCGGCTCGCAATTTCTGGGTTTCTTAAAATTCGTAACCCAAGATCGCGGACCCACGGGTTATCCAGTTGCTCAAAACAGCCTAGCAACTCGACATACAAAGCTTCTAAGCTGACTTCGGTCCGAGGCAAATAATCGTTGAGGTCGACTTCCTCGGGAGGAACGGGGGCCAGATGTTGAACGATGAGCTGCATGCGGTTTTGAAAATTGGTCGCTTTGCCCGAAATCGCGACGACGTCGCCTTCTTGAAAGAGGGTCGACATAGCTTCCGCCCCCTCCCAAACCCTCGTGTCTACCTGACCGGTCGAATCCGAAAGAATCATGGAAAGGAAAGCTTTGCTGTTGCGCGCCATTCCCAGCTCTTTGCTCTTTACTAAGAACGTAGATCGGACTAAGTCTTGGACCTTAAGATCACGGATAAAGACTTGTTTTTGATGGTTATTTTCTGCTTCTCGAGGGAGTACCCCCTCGCGGGCTGGAAAAGTAACATGAGATCGTGGCGTTGGTTCCATAGAGCCCTTCCGAATAGCCCTTTCCCTGGACCGTGTCAAAGCGTGGTTTGGCGTCGTCAAAAGTTGTTTGTGGGGGGTGAGGATCCTGTTGAATGCAAAGGGAAACCGCTATACAGATAGGCCAGACTTTTATCTACGGGAGCGATCAGATGAAAAAGATACGAGTAGGAATCAACGGTTTTGGCAGAATTGGCCGCGTCACCACGCGCCTTATTCTTGAACGGCCCGAGTTCGAGTTGGTAGCAATCAACGATTTGACCCCTATCGACCAAAACGTTCTCCTTTTGAAGTACGACTCCGTCCATGGCCCGTTAAAACATACGGTGACCACCGAAAAAGACGGCATGAACATCGACTCCAAGTTCGTCAAAATTTTTAGCCAGCGCGATCCGGTAGAAATTCCCTGGAAAGATCTCGGTGTCGACATCGTGATCGAGAGTACGGGAATTTTTACGGGCTATGACGGCGCCGAAAAGCATCTCAAAGCCGGCGCAAAAAAAGTTATTGTTTCAGCCCCCGCCAAAGACGAAAAGATTCGAACTTTCGTGATGGGCATTAACGACAACCAATATGATCCTGCGAAAGATCACATTGTCTCTAACGCTTCTTGCACCACCAACTGCTTGGCTCCGGTGGTCAAAGTGCTTCACGACAAATTCAAAATAACTCGCGGATTAATGACGACAATTCATTCTTATACAAACGACCAAAGAGTTTTAGACATCGGTCATTCCGACCCCAGACGTGCTCGTGGTGCTGCCCTGAATATGATTCCGACATCCACCGGAGCGGCCAAGGCCGTGACTTTAGTCATCCCTGAATTGAAGGGTAAGCTTACCGGTATTTCGGTTCGCGTTCCGACGCCGAATGTCTCTTTGGTAGATTTTGTCGGTGACGTAAGTCGTCCGACCACAGTGGAAGAAGTGAATGCTGCTTTTGAAGCTGCCGCAAACGAAGGGCCGCTGAAAGGCTATTTGTCGGCGATCAAAGAGCCTTTGGTGTCTTCTGATTTCAACGGTTCTTCCTATTCTTCGCAAATCGACTTGCAGTCGACGATGGTGATGGACGGCACCATGGTAAAAGTCCTCAGCTGGTATGACAACGAGACTGGCTTTTCCACTCGCATGCTCGACTTAGCTGCGCTCATGGCGAAATCATTCTAATGGAATTGTTGAAGCCAATAACCGAGCTTGATTTAAAAGGGCGCCGCGTTTTTGTACGCGTCGATTTCAACGTGCCGTTGAAGTCTGGTCCTGACGGAAGATATGTCGTAGCGGAAGCCAATCGAATCGAAGCGGCTTTGCCAACAATTCAGTATGTGTTGCAGCAAGGAGGGAAGTGCATCTTGGCTTCCCATTTGGGCCGCCCGGAAGGCAAGCCCAACGCCAAATACAGCCTCGAGCCTGTCGCTTCTAAGCTCAGTGAGCTTTTGAAAAAAGACGTCGTTTTGACTGAAGACAGTTGCGGCGATGGACCTCGCGGCCTTTCGCTTCAAATGCGACCTCAGGACGTGATGCTTCTTGAGAATCTTCGTTTTCATCCAGGTGAGGAAGAGAACTCAAGCGAGTTTGCGAACCGATTACTTGGGCTTTGCGATGTCTACATTAGCGATGCCTTTGGAACCCTTCACCGAGCCCATGCTTCTACGTCAGCGCTTCCTAAGCTCGTCACAGAAAAGGGCGTCGGTTTCTTGGTTGAGAAGGAACTTCATTTTCTTCAGCCTTTACGTGATAACCCCGCTCGGCCCTTTGTGCTCGTGATGGGAGGATCCAAAGTCTCCGATAAGATCGGAATTTTGGAACACTTCATGGATAAGGTCGACGCTGTCCTCATCGGGGGCGCTATGTCTTATGCCTTTCTCAAGGCAATGGGCATGAATGTCGGTAGGAGTCTTTGTAAAGAAGACCAAGTTAAGGTGGCTGCAAAAATAATTAAGTCAGCAAGCGCCCGTAAGGTTAAGATCCTTCTCCCGACGGACCATGTGGTGGCGAAAAGTTTAGAAAATTCCGCGGTACAGATTACTTCGGGTCAGGAAATTCCGAGCGATATGATGGGAGTCGACATCGGCCCCCGGACTTTATTGGCTTATGAGACCCAGATGGCGTCTGCCGAGACTATTTTCTGGAATGGCCCTATGGGAGTCTTCGAAAACCCGGCTTTTGCCAAAGGGACTTTCGAAATGGCCCGCATGATTTCGGAGTCGAAGGCCAAGAAACTTGCCGGTGGAGGAGATTCCGTGGCGGCCATCGTCCAATCCGGGCGCGAAGCGCAATTTGACTTTATTAGTACCGGAGGAGGGGCGACGTTGGAATATCTAGAAGGCAAAGAACTTCCAGGCCTTAAGGCGCTTGAAGTTTATGACAGGTCCAGCTAAATCTAAGTATTCTGTAGGAGCCAAAGAGTGAACGGTAGAACCCCAATTTTCGCTGCCAATTGGAAGATGAATAAGTTCATCGCAGAGGCACCAGACTATGTGGACCGACTTAAGACGCTGCTAGCCGAGATCCCGCTTGAGCTGTGCCAAGCCTACGAAATTTTGTTGGGAGCTCCGGCAACGCATTTGGCGAAAATGGGGCCCTTGGTTCAAAACACTCAGCTAAAGCTTGCGGCCCAAAACTGTGGGATCGCGAAATTTGGAGCTTATACAGGGGAAACCTCCCCGGCAGTCTTGAAAGAGTTGGGTTGCGAGTGGGTCATTATTGGCCATTCGGAGCGCCGCCATCTTTTTAAAGAAGAGGATGGTTTAATCCTTTCCCGGATGAGAGCGGGACTGGAAGAGGGGCTAAATGTACTTTTTTGTGTGGGAGAGATTTTACAAGATCGCAAGGCGGGCAAGACCTTCAAGACGATTGAGACCCAGCTTTCTATTCTGAAACAATCTCTGCCCGTAGACTATCTCGGTCGAATGGCCATCGCGTATGAGCCAGTGTGGGCGATTGGAACCGGAGAGAATGCGTCACCTCAGCAGGCCCAAGAGGTTCATAATTTTATTCGCGGCTGGATAGCCGAGAAATGTACTAGCGAAGAATCGGCAAAACTTCGTGTACTATACGGCGGAAGCGTAAAGCCTGAGAATTCTTCTCAGATTATGGCGCAAAAAGACGTTGATGGTTTGTTGGTTGGTGGGGCGAGTTTGGATCCCGTGGTATTCGCGGGAGTGATTAAAAACGGGCTTAAAGCCCGGATGTAGGAGACTTTTGTGGGAATTATTATTGGACTGCATATCTTTATCTGTATCTTTCTGGTGATTGTAATCCTGCTTCAGCCAGGAAAAGGGGATGCAGGGATTGGATTCGGTAGCTCTTCCAGCCAAAGCATTTTCGGAAGTAAGGGCGCTGGTAACTTTTTGACGAAAACGACCTCGGCCTGTGCGATTCTGTTTTTGCTCACTAGCTTTATTATTACGAGAAAACAGATTCAGAACAGACAAGGTATTGACGTAACGGCCCAGCCGACTTTACCTTCATCGGCTCCGGCAACACCGGTTCCAGCTGCTACGAAAGCAGCTGAGCCTGGTAAGGCGGCTCCGGCAACGCCGACTCCAAAGGAGCCAGCGACGCCTAAGAAGTAGTTGTGAAAGGGTTAAGGCTTAATCCTTATGGATTAACCCTTAATCCTCATCCGCGCGGGTGGTGGAATTGGTAGACACGCATGTTTGAGGTGCATGTGCCGAAAGGTGTGGGGGTTCAAGTCCCCCCTCGCGCATTCAATTCGCCTTCAGCGAATTGAAATCTTAGGTATTAAGTTTAAATTTAAGTTTAAGTTTAATGTTTGCCTCCCTCTCTCCTCGGCGCATTCCTCGGCCATGGAAAAAATAGGCTTCGTGATGATCTCTCTTGCCTCCGTGCGGGGGGCGTTTGGCTGACGACAAACGTTTCGGACAAATCTGAGAAATCCTTAGCTTTAGCACTTGCCATTTCGACGCAGGCGACACAACTAGTAAGTCTCGCTATAAACGACCGAGGCTTGTTTGACGAAACGACTACAAAAACGTGCCTTTTTTACCGCTTTATTTGCAAGCGCGTCCCAGCTAGTGCCCTTTGTCAGATCGTTGCTGGTCTCTGCTCCACAGCTCGGTCTTTTGGTGTTCTTCGTGTCTGGAGCCATCGCCTTTTCCCAGAGCCTTGATCCGTCCTCAATTGAGACTCCTAGCCCAGAGAGCCTACTGCCTCCCCCCCGTTTTCTCTATCCTCACGTTGGAACGCGCTTCTTTTTGCCCGGGTCGCCCTCCAGAGCTGAGCGTTTGGCGCTCATAGCAGAGCTTTTTTCGTCGGACGCCCCTTGGAGTTGCAGTGGGCATAAAGTAGAAAATAGAACCGCCCTGGCCGTTA
>JBBQIT010000234.1:0-6843 GCA_038325205.1 Bdellovibrionota bacterium | reverse complement strand
GTATGCGGTAGTTCCTTCCGCAGGCAGATCTCGGCGAAGATGTTTGCGACGGGTGGTCGCGGTTACTAACTTCTTTTCTAAATCTTCCCAGGTCATAGTCCTATTTTATTTCCTCGTTTGGGCAAAAGGGTCACTCGCTTCGGGCACTTGAATCACACAACGAACCTCGGGCTTAGTCGGGTGGTCAAACTCCAGCCGATAGCAAACTAGCGCCAACGGTGTGCCTTCTTGAGCACTGGATCCATACCGCAAGTCGCCCCAAATCGGATGCCCTATTTTAGAAAACTGGAGCCTAATCTGGTGTTTTCGTCCCGTTTTGAGCTCTACCTCGACAAAAGTTTTGTCTCCGTGGCGTTTTAAAGTCTTAAATTCGAGCTCTGCCCGCTTCCCGGCCCCCGGCTCGTCGGTAATAAAGGGGTGTAGGCTCGATTCCGAATCAATAAAATGCGATAACTCGCCATCCTTCACTTTAAGGTCGCCTTCCAGGAGCGCGCGATAGATCTTTATGACCTTACGAGTGCGAAATTGTTCGGACAATCGGCTTGCCCCCTTTGACGTCTTTGCCAGGACAAGTACCCCCGAAACAGGTCGATCCAGACGATGAATTAATCCTAAGAAGACGTTTCCCGGCTTTTTATGCTTTTCCTTAAGCCAACTTTTCGTTACTTCTAGGGCCGACAGATCTCCAGTTCGATCCCCCTGGCTCAGTAATCCAGCAGGTTTGAAGATAGCGATGAGATGATTGTCTTCGTAAAGGACATTGAGCTCGGAATGGTTCACGGTAGAAAATCCTCAAAAGCGCCTGATATTCGGTTCATGCAAGAGCTGCTGATTGCTGGCGGAATTACCTTGAATGGCGAACAACTCGACCAACTTTGGCGCTACCATAATTTACTGAGGAGCCGAAATCAAGATCGCGACCTGACTCGAATTACGGGCTTCGAACCGATGGTAATCAAGCATTACGTCGATTGTATGATTGTGGGGAAATTTTTTACCATCCCTTCTCCCGTCATTGATGTGGGTACGGGCGCGGGCTTTCCGGGTATTCCTCTAAAGATTCGTTACCCTCATTTAAAGATAATCTTGGCGGAACCGCGACCTCGACGAGTCGAGTTTTTGGAAGAGGCTTGCCGATTGCTTCAGTTCAAGAATTATGAAGTCTTCGATCACAAAGTCATTAGCCAAAGCTTTAAAAAACCGGTAGCCGCTGTCATCACTCGTGCCTTAGAAGAAATGGACAAGACGCTACTGAGAACCTCAGCGTGTTTACAGGTAGGCGGAAAAGCTATTTTCCTCAAGGGTCCGAACGTTGATCCGGAAATCCATTATGTAAGGAAACGCTTCGGCGACGAATTCAAATTGATTTTAGATAAAGCCTATAATTTGGCAGGCACTGAAAACGAAAGAAGACTTTTAGTATGGGAGCGAATGGCTCCTGCTAAAACAGAATCCCAGCCGCCCTCACTGGAGGGATGATTCTAAGGAATCCACTAAAGCGATGAGATCGGCATCCTCCGGAGAATACTCTAGCGCCTTTCGAAACTCCCCTAAAGCTTTCATGGGCATTTCCTTCGCCATATACACGCGACCCAAATTGATGTGCGGAAATTGACGAGGCTCGTATCGAGTCGCGAGCGTCGCCTTTTCAAACCACGGAATCGCCTCGTCCTCTTTTCCCGTAGCAACCAGATAAGAGCCGATATCGTTATAGGGATTGCCAAACTCGGGATCTAATTTGATCGCCTTGTGGCACAACTGAATGGCTTTTTTGGTCTCGCCCCGATGGTGCTCCATCCAGCCCCAATACGTAAAAGCTTCCGCCGTAGGAATACATTCCGCGGATTCTTTGAATTTAGAGAGGGCGCGATCAATGTCGCCCATGGCAATGGCGTCCAGCCCCGTTTCCAGTAGCTTTCGTGCCCGATGCAACGAAAATTCATCCATGCCCCGCATATTCCCCGCTTAGCTTTCAATGTGCAAGTATTTAGCGTAATAATGTCCCCAAAAATTGATGAAGGAAATATTGGCTGAGGAATCGATGAGCGAAACACCTAAATTCCAAAATTATTCTCAATTTTGGACGTATTATTTATCCCAACATTCGTTGCCTGCCACTCGTCGTTGGCATACTGCGGGATTGGGGTTGGCGCTTTTGGTGGGAGGTTATGTAACGGCTTCGGGTCGGCCACTGTGGTGGCTGTTCGTCTGCCCCGTCATCGGCTACTCCTTCGCGTGGTACTCGCATTTTTTCGTCGAGCATAACCGTCCGGCGACCGAGGAGTATCCGTTCTGGTCGTTTATTTCAGAATTTAGAATGGCAGCCCTTACTATTCTGGGGCGTCTGTAAAAGTTAACGAAGCGTCAGAAAATCTCGTCCAGTAATTAAACTACCTCTGAAGCTTCGCATATCTTTGCGTTCCGGAAGTCGTTCGCGATCCCCTTCTGCGATCTGAGGAGTCCTCGTAAACTTATCTCCCCGAAGCATCGCCGAAATAGTATCGCTAAGGGCTTCGCCCGCAAGTCGGCACAGCGCATAATGAACTGCATATACAGACATTGAAGGACGAATGGGAATCGCCCTCTGGACTAAAATATCTCCACCATCCAGAACCGGGGTCAACTCGTGAATAGTGATGCCGGCTTCCTTTTCTTGATTCGCCACCACCCAAAAATAGGGGGCGCTCCCTCGATATTTCGGGAGTAGCGATCCATGAAGATTGATAGCCTTGGGAACGAGCCCTATAAGCTCTTCTCCAAAGATTTGAGTTCCGTACGCTGAAATTAAAAGATCGGCGTTTATGCTTTTGATCCAGCTTTTACAACCTGGGGAATTCACATCGTCGAACACCTGGAACGGAATCTTATTTTTCTTAAGGTACTCTTTGAACGGAAGTCTTTCTTCTTCAGACTTCGACCGATCTACCAAACCGGTAATCAACACCCAGCGAGGAAAAATCACTGCTTCGACGAACTTAAACCATAAAAATCGAAAGCTCTTTTTCTGAAAGAGGGTCCAAAATCTACTAACCTGTTGCCATTTCGACCCGCGAAGCTGGGTTACAATGACCACCCCTTTGATCAAACCTTTGTGGAAAAGCAAGACGTTTCGCATGGCCACTTGGGCAGCAAAACTATTTGAGGTGACCAAGATAATTCGCATAAGCCTCCGAAGCGATATCAAAAACCTCGCCTGTGGTCGCAAAAAGGGCGTCTTCTTTATATTCGCAAAAAAGGTTTAGTAACGCTTGATAGAAAGCTTGGTGAGTCGCCATCAAATGAGGGTGTAAAATCATCACAAAGACTCCGCCTACTTCGATGATAGCTTCCAGCACTAGGCGAACTTCTTTAATGGATTGTTCTATCGAAATTGAAGCATCGCGCAGAAAAATATCATCTTGTAGCGTTAACGGGATTTCCCACAGCCCTGCATTTTCCACGAAGAACGGGAATGGCCACTCGGCGCAATGATATACCGGATTCGACAACTGGATGGTCGAATCGTAGACCAGTCCTAACTGAGAGACGACTTCCAGAAGGTCGGGACTTATCGAAAGTGCTGCGGACCGATAGCCCCTGGGCTTCCCGGGGAACCGCTTAAGCGCTTTGGAAAGCGTTTCATATATCTTCTTTTTTCCGCGGTAGGCCAAGCCGATATCGTGGGTCAAACAATGCAATCCGGCCTCAAAGCCATTACTTTCAATCTCATGAATTAGTTCGGGCGAAATCGCATAGTCATAGGACGTTACAAAATTAAACGTCCCTTTTAATCCCACTTGCTTCTGGCGGGATACCATTTCAGAAACAAAGTCGTAACCTCCACGATTGTCGACGTCATGACTCAAGCAAATGGCGGCTTTCTTCCCTTTCCAGCGAAAGGGAGAAGTTCGGGCTTTGCTCATATGCCGACAATACAATTGCAAAAGTTCCCAGTCGGCGGGCCTAGAGAGAAGTAACTTCTTTTGGGGGTTTCGAAAGCGCTTTAGCGCTGAGGTCAACGCCAACCGGACTTCGTAGGGAAATTTCCGCAAAATCTGGTCGCTATAACGCCTGGCCAGCTGCGTTCCAATACGCTCGGGGACGGGGCGGAGCCGGTCTGCACAAAGTTCCGCAATCTCTTGGTGCTCTCTTGGAGTAAAGGCGTCTAAAGGAAGCCCTAGATACCAACACCACAGGGCGCTCCAAGTGTGTGCGTTGGAAACGAGCTCCGCCTTCTTTTTAGAAAGTGGCTCGGTCTTTGGCGGTTGAGTTTGTAGCATAGGGATCGATTGCTTTAGTATAACGTCACTCTAAAAGATTGCTCTTCCAAAAAAATAGATGCTAACGCACTGCCGCGTCATTATTTCTCGTAGCTTTCCGAGTCGACGCTGTGTAGCCGGATTGATACAATGTAATTCTCTTTTTCGAGGACAGCCCAATGCCAGATTCCATTTCGACCAAGCAGATGCAGGAATACTTCAGCGGGGAGTATGTAGCGAACTACCCTCAACTGCCGCTCCACAGGCTGGAACGGCTCGTCCCCTATTTTAGTTTGAGTAAGATCGATTCTGTCGTGGATTACGCGTGTGGTTCGGGAATGCTTCTAGAAGTACTTCACGGCAAAGTGGGTGACTATACGGGAGTTGATTTTTCTCCAGAGTTCATAAAATTGGCCACCAACCTGGCGATCCAAAAAGGGTATGCCCGTTTCCAGTTTCAAAGCGGAGATATCATTGATTTCGCAGCTCAGCATCAAGGACAGTTTGATAAAGCTTTCGCGATGGATTTTGCGGAATGTCTGTACGACCACCAATTTTTAAAGGTCTTTAAAGCGGTGTACGAATCATTGAAACCGGGGGGAACCCTCTATCTCCATGAGCCCAATGGAAACTTCTTCCTAGAACGCCTTCGAGATATGGGGATCATGTCTCGTTACGCTCAATTGGTGGCGATTCGAACCGCACCGCGAATTGAAAGGCTTTTGAAAGAGATCGGTTTTATCGATATTCACGTGCAAATGCTTTCTCACTACGAAACGCCCTTGTCATACCTTCATCCGCTCTCCTACTTGGCCTGCATCGGGAAATTCTTCGAAGCCAGAACCTTTTTGTCCGCTCGGCGTCCCTAACGAGGCTAGTCGCTTCTTTTGAAAAGCGAACGGAATAAGAAACGCTAGCTCTCCCAAAATCCCGCAGAAACGAACTACCAACGCCATCCAAATGGCTTGGGAGGCCGGGAAGCGGGTCTTTAACAGGGCGATAAAAATGCCATCACGAACCCCGATTCCCGTTGGCACAATGATGGTCGCAGCGCCTCCTAAAATGGAAACAAAATGCGCAGACAGCACAAAGGGCAATTCCTTCCAAGGGATGGACGATCCCAACATCGAAAGGGACAAGAGGCAGCAGACTCCGTCGGAAACCCAGCAAAACAAGAACACCGTTACCAGCACTCGAAGGAGGAGGCCGATTTTGATTCGGTACCCCTCGCCAAGTGCGGCATACTTGGGAAATACTTTTCCTAGAATTTTAAAGGCCCATCCTTGATGCAATCCGAATATGGTTGAAGCGACCACTAGAGTTGCGATCGCTATCAATCCCACCGGCTGGTGAACAATACTCCCACAACCAGCAAGAGCTGCTAGAAATCCCGAAGCAAACGAGACTACCGTAACAAGCATGAGCGAATAGGTCGCGTTCATGCGCTGATCAGAACGCGTCGTAAATTGATGCATCCCTACCAGTTGGACTATCTTACCGGCCGGCAGGTATCTACTGATGAGAGCTGCCGAAAAGGCGAAATATCCGTCGAAGAAGGGAGTGGTCTTCTCGTTGCGATTAACTACCCACATCCAGCAAAAGTACTGGGCAGTCATACTCAAGCCAAAGAGGCCTATGATAAGGATTAACGTAGACGGTTCGGCGCTAAAGCGACCCCAGTCGACATCCTTTGCCATTTGATAAGTGACGTGAACCAGGTAGCCCAAGCCGCCTAAAACCAATCCCGCGCTTAAAAGCCTACGCCATACGGGGGAAGCTTTTTTCATGAGGGGGAGTTTTCTTTTTTCAAGAGCCATATGTAGGTAGGGGCTAACCAATAAGCCAAACGGATGGAAACCTTTCCGATAGCATGTTTCAGACTGCCGGGGGTCAACATGTCAGTCGCATGAAAGCGATTCGGGTCATCGATAATCTTAGGCGTGTAGTCGACTACACGAAACTTCTTTACCAAGCGTCTCAACGTCCAAACGGTATGGGTCGTCTCATAAAAGAACGATTTTCCCCGGGCGATCTTCAGATAGGGGTGGGCTAACCATTTGGGAATTACCGATAGTAGCGGCAAATGATAGTGAGGCTCGCTCCAGGTCAGCCGATTGCCCGCGGCGAAGTAGCAGATGCCGCCGGGTTTTAACAGACGATGGATCTCAGAAATCAATTTTGTAGCGTCAGGGACATGTTCGTAGATGTGGCTGCAGGCAATGACGTCGAAGCTGCCAGAGGGTTGATCGATCTTCATCGCATCTGCCACTACATACTCGACATTAGCATTGGGACTCTCGTTCTTGGCACGCGTCACCGCTGCTTCGTCGATATCCATGGCGATGACTTGCTTAAAGAATTTAGCGTAAACGTTGGTCTGGTAGCCAACAGAACAACCGATCTCAAGAAGCTTCAAATGCCCCAGGCCACCGAGATAGTTTTCTAGAACCGCGATAGCCTTTCGTGCCTTTGGCTCGCGATCTTCGCGTTGCATGGTATCCGAATATTCGGCCGTGTACTTATCCTGGTAAAGAATTTGCTTTTGGCTCATAGACTCGCTTCCACTTTTTGTTCGATTGGGCTTTCCTGTCGAATTCCTAAACGA
>JBBQIT010000233.1:0-6850 GCA_038325205.1 Bdellovibrionota bacterium | reverse complement strand
GCCGGCAAGCTCCAATCGTTTCTAAACAGGAGTTAAGGAGCTTTAGTGCCTCCATGCGAAACGTGAGGGGCAACTCCTGCATCGCCGTTCGCATTCTTTCCAAAGTTATCGACGATAATTCGGGAGAATAGTAGCCCATCGCTCGGGAATAAAGGTTGTGGGCTTCGTCCACGATTAAGTTGGGTTTGCCTTCCTGCCCAATGCTGCTGGCTCCCATATTTCCGAACGCCGTGCGAGGAGCGAAGACGTAGTTATAATCGCAGATAACCACTTCGGCTTCTTGAGCCGCTTCTAGTTGCAGTTCGAAGGGACAGACTTGGTACTCTTCCCCTAAAGTCTTAAAGACCCGTGAGGTAAGCTTCTTTTTCTTCGCTAAAATCCCTTTCAAACCATACTCATGCACTTTGGTGTAGTAATCCTTCGCGAACTCACAATAGTCTGGTTTACAGAGAGGCTCATTTTTAAAACAGATCTTACTCTTTGCAGTAACCGTAAGTGATTTCACCTTAGAACCCGTATCTTGAAATCTTTCTACGGCGTCCTCGGCTACCGAATGCTGACTATTTTTTGGAGTGACATAAACGACGCGCTGACCGCGAGACATCGCTTCCTTGAGCGCAGGATACAAAACTCCGGCGGTCTTTCCTAATCCAGTAGGAGCCTGAATGAGCATGCGAGTGTCTTCAAGCATTCCCTTTTCGACAGTAGCAATTAGCTCTATCTGCCCAGGCCGTGGATTTTCGAAAGGAAAGGGGAAACTCTTTGCGATCTTCTGACGCTTAGCGGATCTTGCCTCACTTTGTTTTGCCTCTTCAACAAGTTCATCGAGTCGACGATCTAACCATTCTTCGTACTCGTCAATATCGAGCTTAATTCTCACGTCTTGGGAAGAGAAACTGCGTGAAGAGACCAGATGGAAATTTAGTTTTGGAATCGCCTGATGGGCGAGCCAATAGAAGTATCCATAGGTCTTTAGCTGCAGACAATAAGGATGGTCTCCGTTTTCAGAAAGCTTTTCTTCAAGGTCGGAAATATTAAAGCTGGATTTAATTTCTTCAATGCGGGGAGGATCCGCGAAGAGGCCGTCTACCCTTCCCCCTACTTTGAACAAAAATCCGCCTCTCTCAAACTCATGATTCATCGCCACTTCCGACTGGTATTCGGAATCGGCTTTCGCTCTCGCTTGTTGAACGCGTAGATGGATCTCTTGCCCATCCATGGACGAGCGGCCATAACCTGAATGGGATTCGATGCTCCCCAAGCGCGGCACGGGGAGTGCAAATTGGCCGACAGCGAGGCTCACTATTTTCAAAGGGCGGCCCCCACATCGACGGCGACAGGCGGTTCCGTAAGTTCTTCTTCTGGAGATTTGGGAGGAGTCATAAATTGAACAAACCACGCCACTTCGCTGGTGCTAAAGTGGCGGTAAGAAGAAAAGTGAATCCGAACATTCATCCCTCTTTTTACTAGAATGGTTAGTTCTGTCATCAAAATGCGCATGCGATCGTAAGTAGCCACGTCCATTTGAGCTTGTCTCGTTTTCATCGAAGCCCGCGGCCGCTTGAACGGCGAAAGCGCACAAAACTCCGAAGCCACTACTTTTCCGCCTGAGATAGAAAGTGAGCGCCAACGATGCTGAGGGTCTTTAGGAATCTCCCATTCCACCCTGCTTTCCATTAGCCAACACAACCACCTAGCATGATGAAGTTGCCGAACGGCTCGTTTTAGTTTGCGCTGAACCGAGCCCCCGATTTCATCATCTGAGGCCAGCTCGGGAAGCTTTCGTCGTCCGGCGTGAAGGAGGTCAAATAATGACAAAGCGTGATAAGAAACTCGCAATTCATCGAGGAGCGTTTCCAAGACCTTCTTAATTTCAGCGGGGTCGTGGGCCAACATCAAGAGATCTGCTTCTTCTAACTCTTCTTTTTGGAGGCGCAGAAGGCGCTCTAAAGAGTCAAAAGGAGAGGCCACACTGAAAGGACCCCAGCAAGTGATTTTATCGGATATCGACGATATCTGGCTTAGGTCTTTGGCCACAAAGGAAAGCCTTCGTTCGTAAGTCCTAAGTGAATCATTGTATTGGGGCTGAATCGCCTTGATACGATCGTTTTCAAGAAGGGCGGCTTCGAGCGGGGTTTCCGTTTCGGTCACCTTAATATCAGCGACCTGAGTCATGAGCTCGTGCAACATCGCTCGCGTAGAGCGTCTCTGGCGAAAGTAACTATTCACCCGATCTCGCAGCGAAGTCGCTTTCCCAATATAGAGAATACTTCCGGTCGACGAGAACATTTCGTAAACACCGGGACCCACGGGTAGATCAAGACGGGCTTCGCGGGACATCAGATACTTTCGTTCGGAGGGTTTCTCTGCCTTAGCCACCGGCTTTTGGAGCCACTCTTGAAATTCTGCCCAAGTGGCCACTCCTTCCTTAGCCAATGTCTCAAGAAGATACTTCCAAACCTTTTGGGTGGCGGTCACGTGTCCTTGGGACCTACAAGCTTCGGGAAGGACAAAGCCTAAGTGTCCGCTAATCGCTCGCAAGGTTCGCGCCGGTAGTTCCGGGTGAAGTTTCTTGGCCAAACGATACGTACAGATGACTGGCCAGGGAAACTCAACTTCTCCAAAGACTTTGTGATGAAGCGTTCGTAAAAAGGGCATTTCAAACTGGGCATAGTGAATCACGACGGCCCGTGGCTGGATCTTCCGAGCTGCTTCGCAAAGGCTACGCCAAATCGCTTCGGCTGCGATTCCTTCTTGGACTTCGTCAGCCGAAAGGCCTGTCATCCGCCATACTTTTTTGGGGATACCTTCGAGGTCGGTTGGTTTCACCAGCCCCGTCGAAATGTCGGCTTCCTCTAAAGAAAAGCTCCAGCCAATTTCAAGAAGCTCTGCCTTTTGGTGGCTAAGCCCCGTGGTTTGGCAATCGATGATGAGAAATGGTTCCTGACGAAGATCCATAGGGGATCTTTGTTCTAACCCAAAGGGTTACCTTTGAAAAAGGGGGAGTGTGCCAGGCGTCAGTTTCGCCTCACTCAGGGAAGAACTTAGTGATGCTTTGGAGGACATCCTTGCCGGCCGTTAAGTCGTGGGCATAGATGACGTACGAGTCAGCAAAAGCCTCTCCCATAGCCGCCATAGGGATATCCAGTTGAATGGGATTATTGTCGTTCGCTACGAGGTTATCCTTATTTAATTTAAGGGATGTTATGAAAGCGACGTTGCCATTCTTATCGGCAAATTTAGGGTCTTTCGAAGCGATCGGTTTCAATCCATCGTAAAGATAGACTCCAAAAAATAGCTCATGATCTTTCAGACTGTTATGAAAATCCGCTCGAATGGAAAATCGATAGTTCGCACCCAGCATCTTTGGATTCGCAAAAGAGATAAATACCGGTTTCTCTTGGGTGAGAGGAGCTTCTTTTAGTTTTCCTAGGCCGAAATGATAAGGAACCTGGTCTTCAGAACCAGGTGCAGCCTTGTTCCAAGCGAGTTGGGTAAACTCTTTTCTCATCTCCGAAAAATTTCGTCGCGTGCGTTCCCTGAGAAACGCAAAGGCTTCCGTCCAATCGACGTCGGTGTCCCGGTTGAGATCAAGCTCGCTGGCATTGGTGTTCAATAGTGCTTCGAGAGCGGTGGTAAAGAGAGCCCCTTTGATTTCATCAGCCCTGGCCCTCGTATTGAAGTCAATGAACGCAGGATTCTCTCCCGTTGCTGCGGTGATATCCACCGTTCCAAAAAGATTCCCAATTAAGCTCGCTATTAAATTCCAACGATCATCGCCAGGAGCGGGAGCCGTGGCAAGAACCTGTGGCGGGGCGTAGGCTGCTTTGGTGCCACAAGCGTCCGTAGTAATAAGGACGCCTTGCCTTTTCTTGGCTTCCATCGCCGCCCTGAGTTCGGGTCTCGACAATGAATCTCTTCCGTCCATATCGAGCATGTGTATGCCGCCCTGGGTATGTCCGTGCCCACAATAAAAGAACCACAACACATCGTTGGGTTTAAAAATGGTGTTGGAGTAGTACAACAAAACATCGGCACGTGACGCCATTCGATCGGGGATTCGATAGACTTCTAGACGCTCTTTCCCAGGCCGAACGTCCTTTAAAAGTTTTTCTAGACGCTTCCAACTCGTCATGCAGCCTTCGCCGACTTCAGGATCTCGCCCGTTTACCGCGGCATAGAGATGGATGGTTCCCGTGACATTAGTATCGACCGGCTTGGCCAAAAGCGAAGGGCTCGCCCACAAGAATAAAACGAATAATATTAACTTCATAATCCACGTTTCCGATTCGATTTTAGTGCAGTGGGGGCAACCTTCTCATAATTGATGCGCTGGGTCAATTGAGAGAGACGGGGGAAGCTGACTAAAAATGGGCCGGGCGCGGCGAGCGTCTTTTGTCGACAACCTACTGAATATTCTCTATAAAAAGAGTTACAACATCTAAGGAAAATTAAGGCAAACCGCCGATGAAAAACCAAAATCTAGTTCAGAGATTGATTCGTTTGATTGGGCTCGTGGCCTTGCTCCTTGCCTTCCACGGCGGGACGGCTTACGCGGCCTGCTCGGGAACTTGTGCCGCAGATTCTGACTGCGCGGCAAAGTCCTGCGTGTACTGCAATACGGATTTCGGAGTCTGTTCGGATTGCTGTGAGTTCGTGGATGCCGCTAGCTGTCCTACTGCTTGCACGTTTACTAGCGGCGAATGTCGCAATGTCGCGGGAACATCCTGCGTGGGTTTGCCTGAGGTTCCGCCCTCTTCTCCAAAATATCTCGACTATATTCTGTTGTTGGGACTTGTAGGGATTGCGTGGTTCGGCAAGAAGCGGCTTTCCAAGAAACCGACCGATCTAAAAGACTAGTACTAGGCTCGTTCTCGAACGGGCACTGGGATAAGCGAACGCAGATTCGTGTCTTCGTCACGTTGTAAAAACGGACTCCACGATTTTAGGTAAGAGAAGATCCCCGCGGTATAAAGAATCCACCCGAAATTGGCGTGAAAGCAGAGTTTAAAAATATTGATCGCAAGCTTGGGGGGCAGAATCTGTTTCAAGCCGATAGCTGTGTAGAAAAGAAATACAATGCGAAAAAGATTGAGAACAAACATCAAGAAAATACCACCCGAATAGACTGAGAGACTCTTAAGCGCGCCAATCTTTTTCGATTGTAAAGTGTGGGCGAGTAGATAGACCAAAGTGAAGAAAAAGAAAGACTCAAATCCGCCGCAGGCTTTACCGATGCTTGCCGTAAAAAGGGGATGCTCGAGAGCGACTTCTGAGTTGCCATTAAAAAAGCAGATGGCATCGGTAAAAGGAATCAGCTTAAAAATTCCATAGAGGCTTACTGAGGTCATCGACCCCAGTACCGTCCAGCCCTCATGAAACCCGTTGGTATAAAAAAAGAGGGAGCCCGCGATTAAGCTACAGGGCAAGAAAGCAAAGCTATTGGCATTCTTCAGGTAGTAACGAGGTTTCACTACGACACAAAAAGCAGAAGCGATCATAGTGCCCAACAAAGCAAACCACAGCGAGACAGAACCTACGGCGTTGATCGCATTGAGGTCTTCGTAAAAATTATTCACCAGCAAAAATAGTCCCAGGGCGATCACATTGACGATGGTGGGCCATTTCTGAAAACGTAGCTCGCAGTCTTGAGCTTGTTCCAAAGCATGCATCAACACTACAAAGGCGATGGGAGCCGGAAGTAAGAGGTCAAAGTCGGTAATGTCGCCGAAACCAAATCTCAGCTGCAAAAATTCATGCAAGAAAAGTCGCAGAAAGAGCAGTTGAAATAGCGGCCAAGTGAGAATCAGCAAAGCCCGTCTAGTGGTGTCGCGCGATATATTGAGCATGATTTTTTTCTTGAATGATTACCGAGCGATTGGGGAGGATAGCGCTACGCTCTTTTGGATATTGTATCAGATCGAATTAGGGGCGGAATGGCGCGAGGCGTTGATTGGCTGCGAGAAACAGTCGTGCTGGAGCTTAGCGATAACCCTCCGTCCGCAACCGCGACAGTACCTGTGGTATGCATGACTTTAAAAGCTCCTGACGTCCCGAAAACTGTCCTGGGATAGTGAGCGACACCGTGGCTTGGGTTTCTGCGTACGCCAATGACGCCACAAAGAGCGAGCTCACAAGGGCCAGAGCTATTAGCGAAGCTATGTAAGAAGTTCGTTTCATCGCTAGTCGTTAGTCTTTCCTTGATAAGTGATGACTGGATTAACTTTTAGATCTATCGGCACCAACGCGCCTGGGGACAACGGAGCTTCATCACTCGGATCTGAGGGGTTATTACCTGAACTCACCGGCGGTAAGGTCGTCGCACCGCCTGAAGGTAAGCACGCGGTTACCGTGAATAGCAGTGCGGTGAGCAATGTGAATGTCACCAAACGTCCCACAAAATCTCCTTAAACTTTAAAAGCTAATCCAATTCAGGTTGAATGACGGTGCTACAAGAGAGCAGAAGAAGAGTAATAGGGCCTGATAGCCGGGCTAACCACACAACATACGCACCACTAATTCTATTATCCTCCTAACGCGACACGAAATAAAGAAGCGAGAATAAATACCTAATGATTCATATAGATAGCAGGTAAGACTCCATAGTTCGCAGATTTTATCGACTATTACTCACTAGCTTCCGCTACCTGTCAGACTCGTGCTCAGCGTCTGCGTCGCCGTGTGATCGTCGTACGTAATGCTTAAGGTATGATGTTCCCCTCGGAAATCGGAGGGTGAGAAGAGCAACTCTTTGCGAACCATTCGCTTGAAGTCAATCTTCATTGTACAGAAATCCCCCC
This sequence comes from Bdellovibrionota bacterium, assembly GCA_038325205.1. Taxonomy (GTDB): domain Bacteria; phylum Bdellovibrionota; class FAC87; order UBA2466; family UBA2466; genus JBBQIT01. Next base: position 50 of record JBBQIT010000233.1, on the reverse strand, counting down.
TCCACCCAGCCAGTGAAGCGTAAGCCCCCCCTTAGTTCCTAGGCGCATGC
>JBBQIT010000232.1:0-6854 GCA_038325205.1 Bdellovibrionota bacterium | reverse complement strand
GAGACAACGTCTCCTTTGGCTTTCTTGGCGTCTTTGCCTGCAGCTTTGGTGGCTTCGACTTTTTTCGGAGCTGTATTTTCGGACATGGATCCCCCTCTGGAATGATTACTCTTTAGCCATGTTACGGGAGGTTTGTGTGTAGAGTGTAGTCAATGCGGTGCAGTAATCGTTAGGGGATTGTGCGATTTCCTTCACGCTTGCAGCGGCTGAGGGGCAGGAAGCATCAGCCCGACCGTTCTGAGTATCCGCACCAGATAAGGGCGGAGTACTTTCTCCCCAAAAAGTAAGATGACTACGCTCGTAGCCCCGAAAGCAGATCTAAAGGCCATGGCTTGCTCGAAGGAGTAGCGGTAGCTGACATAAGCGTACAACAAAGCTTTCAAAACAAAGTAACCAGTCCACAGGAAAGTTAAAAATCTTAAGTACTGGTTTACGTCAGGCCGATTCTTTTTTTCCTGAGACAAGGTCTTCTCGGCAATTTCTTGAATAAGAGGTTTTCCTCGGAAGAGCGTAATCCCAAAAAACGAAGCGGTGAGCAGATTGGTGACGACCGACTCATACTTTAAAAGAAAAGGAGTCGTCACGTACACATCCACAGCGCCGAAGCAAATCGTAACAACGAGGGAAAAAATATAAAGGCGGGTGATGGTTAGCTTTTTATAGGTACGAAAACCAAGATCTAAAAAACTGATTAAAAGAGTCGCTAGGATGGCAGCTTTGAGAGACAAAAAGTGCTTGGCGACAATGAACACCAGGAGAGAAGCAAAATTATCGTAAGCAAAAAGAGACAGCCTGCGGAGGAGATCCATAAGCCCTTATGGGCGAAAAGCGCTCAAAGGGCAATAGCTTAGTGGGTATCGATCCACACGCCTGTAGACGGGGTAAAGATTCCTCCATCCGCACGGTCGCCTTGTGACCCAGTTCCCCCCCAAATGATTAGGGTAGATCCCGTCCACACGGCGGCGTTTGCTTTTCGAACTTTCATCGGACTTCCACTGATTTGTGGAGTCGCGATGGCCGTCCAGGAATTTTTGCTGAAGTCGTATATTCCGCCGTCAGAGAACTGATTTCCGCCGTTGCTGCCACCGAAAACGATCATTTTTGAGCCTGTCCACACCGCGCTTGTTTCGTTGTGATGCAAAGGGGCTCCCACGTTACTCATCGCAGACCAAGTATCGGTATTGGGATCATAGAGAGCACCGTTGTCAGGATTCGCTTCATTGTTTACGTCGTCACCCCACACAATCATTTTGCTTCCGGTCCAAATTGCGACAGTATTTTTTCTGGCGCTGGGTGATCCCACCATTGATATTGGTGTCCAACTATCGCTCGAAGGATGGTAAACCGCACCGTCACTGAGGTTTGTCATAATCGTAGCATCGACAGATCCAGCAAGAGGTCCATTGTAGACGCCTCCCCAAACTACCATTGCGTTTCCGGTCCATACTACGGCCCCTCCTGCACGCGGGCTCGGGGCTCCTTGGGAGCTAATTCTGCGCCAAGAATCGGTGCTGGGGTTGTAGGCCGCTCCATCTCCTAAAGTGATTCCATTTCCATTTCCGTCATCTCCCCATCCTCCGAAGATAATCATTTCGGTTCCGGTCCAAACACCGAGGTTTGAGTTTTGAGGATTATTGTTCATGCCGATCGCTTCGGCGCGACCCGTTGGTGCATTCGAATTTGAAATGGGAGACCAAGCATTTGTCGCCGGATTGTAGATAGCGCCAGAATTAATATATTTGCCATGATCCGCACCACCCCAGACGATAAGCATGTTAGCGAATTTGGAATCGCTGGCCGAGTTTCCTGTCCAGAATCCGGCATATCGATTTCGCTGGGTAGGCGTTCCCGTTCCATTAATATTCGACCAAGACTGGTAAAGAGGATCATAGATTAGACCGGTCTTGCTAGGGCTATCATTGACTTGGCCACCCCACACGAGCATGCGATTTTCGGAAAGCGGATGTCCGGTCTCCCCGGTCCAAAAGCTATGCGCCATAGATCTAGCGGCGCTGGACGGTTGCTGGACTTGTGATTCGTAGTAGGCGAGGGAAGCTCCTACGGAATCCAAAAAGGCCCGGCTTCCCCCCGCGAAGTTGAAAGAGAGGTACGAGCTATTGTCGTCCAAATAGGCTCCGCCCGCGGCAATCTTATGCCCAATTTCATGCGTGATAAGCATGACGACTTTCATCGGCGTCAGAGCCTCTAACGCGGCTCTATTGACCAAAATGTTTCCGCTTGGGCCGTAAGGCGTTTCCGCACTCACCGACATCTGCGAGCCGTCGGGAGCGGTTACCGTTAAATTGTTACTGGTAATTGAGAATTGAACAGGCTTTGCGGAAGTGTTCAAAGACAGAAATTGGGAAGCCGAATTCAAAATGAAATCGTGGCAATCTTGAATCTGGGGCGCGGTAAGGTTGCTTAGGACTTGGCAAATATTTTTATCCATTGTCCCAGGACAGCCGTGGAATTGACACAGGCTTTCTGTGTTATATCCCTGTTGGAGGTGTTGGATAGCGTCGACTAATTTCGAACGACCCGCTTGCACTAATGCAGCATCGGGATCTCCACCGCCAAAGCCTTCGGCATTTCCTGCGGTATGGATTTTCGTGCATCCAAAGAGAAGTAATGAAGCAAAGGAAGTTGACCAAAGCAGTCGCTTCGATCTTGAGGAGTTTAGTCGGCGCCAGTTCATCATAAAGTCATCACCTACGCGTTAATGACGAAGGATGTTTTCGCAAAGAAGAGTTCTAAAGTTGGCAATCCAAGGAGAGTCTAGCCTGGTTACAGAGCAAGTTTCATTCCACGGGAGTAGGCAGAGCGGATTATGAAAAATGTTCAAAAGAAGGTCGTTTGGAGGCTATTGATTTCGTTATGCTTATATATTTCAAAGACTTAGGGGGGTGTATTCTGGCTGACTAGTCCTGTATACAGAGTAAGCAAAAACGCTCAAAAGGTGGGGAATTCTGGTTTGTTGCGAGGTCTGCGGACTAGGCGGCGAGTCGGTATTTTGTTTTGGGTCCTTGTCCTTCACGGACGACAGTCCCTTCGCTCTCCGCCTCTTTTACATAAGTCAGCGCGGTTCTAGGGGAGCACTCGAGCACTTTACTCAGTTCATTCACCGTGAAACCGCGATCCGGCCATTGATCGCGAACTATTTTAAGAAACGAGGAGCTCTTGGTTTGTGGCTGAGAAGGCGAAGGTACTTTGATGGAGAAGGGCTTGTTCGCCGAAAGTCGATAGGTCCCTGTGTCTTCTTCTATGTCGACACCCAATTTGTGTTTCTCAAGCCAGTTTCTCAATCGTTTAACCGCTTCGTGAATTCTCGCGGGAGAGGAAGTGGGATTAAAGAATTCGGCTGGATAGAGATAGGAATGGAGGGTTGCTACTCTAAATGGCCTATAAAAATCCCGACAAAGCGTAGACAACAATCGATGCAGCAATTGCCCCGGCTTTAGTTCTAAGGCAAAAGAAGGCGAGATTTCGAAAAGGTCCAAGGACGGCCGCTTCGCCTCTTCTGGGCGAAGTTGCCAAAGAAAATGAGTTTCGCCGTTTAGTTCTTTTCCCCAATCGGCTTGCAACTGGTCACGAAAACTTTCAAACGGAGTTCCAAAAAATAACTTTTGGGCTAAAGGTTCCTCCTTGGTGAGAATGGCTTCGAACCGGTCGCAGTCTCGAATCGTTTCAAAATGTGATCTTTCCAAAGCTTCGGCTCGGATGACATCCAACTTGGCTTTCGCTTCGCCTTTTCCTTTTTGCGAGGAGTACTCCATCAGCCCGCGCCACTTTCTCACAAAGAAGGAGTCGAGGCTTTGCGATTCATTCAGCTGCTTTTGGGCTTTGTCTAAATACGCTTCTGCTTCGGAGTACTTTTTCTTAAAGATCCAATATTGGGCCGATAGCTCTAACACTTTTCCAAGAACTAGATTGAGGCGTTGGGCGCTAGAGTCGTGTAACAGCTCTCTTAAAAGACTGAGTGCTTGTTGATCATGCCGTTCGTGAATCAGAGCTTCAGCGAGATTCACTTTGCCGACCGTCTTGTCGTAGCGTGTCACTCCTGGAGATGCGATGTATTTCGTGAGCAAGGGGAGTGCACTTTGATAACGCCATTGAGAGATGTATCCGAACGCTTCAATAAGAAGACGACGAGGATAGGTCTTGGATTCGATGCTGGCCAGAAGTTTTAAAGCTTCGTCAGTAGCGCCAATTTTAATCAGGCAGGCGGCGTATTCGATGCGTTCGGTGTCGGTAGCTTCATTGGGACGTCGGTGGCTTGGACGTACGATGGGATTTAGCAGTCGAATTCCAATGAGCGGCCTATTACAGCGCCACGCAAGTGCGCTGGCTGCGGTTAAGTCATTTCGAGGAAGTTTATCTTTTGTGAGTTTTTCTAGGGTTTGCTGGGCTTCGGCGCCATTTCCTGCACGAATGAGTTTATCTATCCTCGCTAACTCGCTGGAGATGGGCTCTGAGATTTTTGATGGCATTCGATAGGAAAGTGTCTCTCTATCATACACGATGAAGAAGTGGGACGTAGCTAGTCAGCTATACGGAGTAGTATTTCTTTTTTTTAGATTTGCGCGGCATGTTACTGCAGGTTTGGCTTTTGTCGCTGATTTTTTTTTGTACTCGCGTTACAATGTCAAAATCGTTTTTATCGAGATCGGTAGTTAACGCCTGTTAAGTTATTTCCATAAATAACGACGGTAGATCCCGGTATTAATCATACAATCGTTGCAGCTCTATAATTTCTCACAAAATAAAGGGGACCGAATGACTAGAGACGGCCAACGTTTTACCGGGCGAAGGTTTGTTTTTTTAAGTTTCATTACCCTGCTTTTCGTCAGTTATACCTCACAAGTTTTTGCAGCTCCTGCGGAATGGACGTTTCTCATCTATCTAAATGGTAATAACAGTCTCGATTCTTTCGGGACCGATAACATGAAGATGATGGAAAAGGTCGGTTCCACCAAAGATATTAATATCGTCGTTGAATGGGCGAGTGAATCAGCGAAGAACACTCGACGTATCTTAGTACAAAAAGGCACCTCTTCTTCTTCAGTCACTTCACCAGTGGTTGAGAAGTTAGGCGTTTTGGATATGGGCGATACGAAAACCCTAGTCGACTTCGTAAAATGGGGCGTCCAGAAATATCCTGCGAAACACTATTTCGTAGATGTTTGGAACCATGGAAACGGCTGGCACAAAATCCGACGCGGAACCACCCGAGATATCTCTTGGGATGATATTTCCGGAAATCACATCACCACCGCTCAGTTGGGACTAGCCGCAGCTGAAATGGCGACGATTATCGGCCACAAGGTCGATTTGATGGGCGCTGATGCTTGCTTGATGTCGATGGTAGAAGTGACGGGGGAAATTGCGAACTCAGTCGCTGCCTTCGTTGGTTCTCAAGAAGTTGAGCCAGGTCTCGGCTGGCCGTACGATACGTTCTTGGCGAAATGGGTCGCGAATCCTACTGCTTCCAACCTAACCGTTGGCGATTTGTTGGCTAAGGATTACCAAGCCCTTTATCAAGGACAGGAAGACGGCACTCTCTCAGTGATGGATTTGACCCATCAACAAGAGATGGAAGCTGCGATCACGAGTCTTGCCACCAAGTTGAAAGGGTTGAATGCTGCGGATCAAAAGACGTTGAAGACGGCCACTAGCGGCGTCATCCACTTCTACGATTCGGATTATGCTGACCTTGGCGACTTGATCAAGAAATTGAACACGAGCGGAATTGCCGCTTTGAGCACGGGTGAACTCCGCAACGTCGAATCGGCGATGAAGTCCTTCGTCACCTCTGCTTATAATACGACCTCCTTCGCGAATGCGATGGGCGTTTCGATCTGGTGGCCGACGGACAAGTACACCTATCAAGAATACTCTGACAAATACGCCGGCTTGAAGTTTATAAGCACCGGCTGGGGAGATGTCTTGAAGATGTTGAATCCTTAGTCTCTATTAGGTACTCCTAAAAGGTGCCAGGTCTCGTCGACCTGGCACCTTTTTTTTTGGCCGAAAAGGTCTAGGATAGGGTGAGTACCGGAGATTTCTTATGTCGGCGACCCCGTTAATGGAACATTTAGAGAAGCTGCATCATTTTGTCGGTATCGCCGATGCAGGTTCCATGGCCAAAGCCGCGACGAAGCTCAGGATGTCGCAGCCTACGTTGTCACACACCGTCAAAGTGCTAGAAGAAGTGTTGGGGACGAAGCTTCTTTTAAGAAGTTCGCATGGCGTTCAACTTACCGAAGCGGGTGTTTACCTCTATAACTACGGCAAAAAGCTTATCACCGAGACTGCTATGATCGAGCGCGAGCTAAGACTGCGCGAGGATACGAGTATCGAAGAAGTGACGGTGGGAACCAAAGAGCCATTCGCGATTCACTTGTGGCCCGAGTACTTAAAAGAGCTTTCGGTCGAACACCCTACTTTAGATATTACTTTAAAGATCAAAAGAGCAAACTCGGAGCTTTTGGAAGCACTGGTTAAACAAGAGGTCGATCTGGCCATGTTAGCCGATCCTCCGGCTTCGGAAGATGTGGTAGCTTTTGAATTGTTTCGCGAGACTTACGGCCTTTTTGGACCGGCGCACCCCTCAAAGCAAGTAGCACGACTTCCTTTTTATCTTTTTAAAGATTCTATCTGCGGAAAAAATCTCACTCTCGAGCGCGTTCTCAAAAAGCATGATTGTTTGCCGGACCTGGTTCGTGAAGTAGATAGTTTCAGTGTTGCCCGCGCGATGGTCATTAACGGGTTGGGCCGAGCATTGCTTCCGTTAAGTATGGTCCGTAAGGATGTGCGTGTGGGAAGAGTTGCGGCAGCCGAGCTACCGGGAATCACCT
>JBBQIT010000231.1:0-6872 GCA_038325205.1 Bdellovibrionota bacterium | reverse complement strand
CCCACGGACCACCGAACTCGGTTCCCAAAGCTCCGCAAACCGCCACTCCCGCAGCGATGCATCCCGACATATAGCCCTCTTCTTCAGGACCATTCCCTGCCACGGCAGCCCAACTACGAGAATTGAAATTGGGTTCAAGCGCTGAACGGATGCGACCATTCACCGCGTTTTCGATGGAAGACCACAACCCGCAACTCACTTCTTTGTCAGCGCTACAAGCCGCATACTTAACAGGATTTCGCCCTTCACAATTTCTTCCCGGGTTACTGAACGTAGGGCAAGAATAAGTAAATTTTGCCTCCGCTCCACAATCGGAATCGCAATCGTAAGCAAAAGCTGTCGTTGCTCCGATAGACAAAAATAAGGACACGAGGCTGAGAATTGATCTCGCTTTCAATAGTTTCATGTTAACTCCCCAAATATGACGACGATATTGTCGTCGGGAAAGCACTAGAGCAACAGAGGTGCCAGATATTTTCCACGAGTCTCAAAGCTAATTGAAAAAATCACCTGGTCGATTTTTTTCTGGTCGAAAACATTTACGGCCAAATGGTCGATTTTAAAGCTGTTCCGCAATAGGACCACGCCCCTTGACTCGGCGTGCCTCTTTAGAGACGATTTATTTTCAAAAATTCAATTCAAAATAGAAAGCACACTTCCATGATCCCTGAAGAAGGCAAATACCTCGATCGGATGTATGACATTCCTTTCTCTTTCCTGATCGACACTGGAAATCTCTGCAATCTGCGTTGTCCCTACTGCCCTACCGGAGCGCTTGAACCGGGTAGTAAGCGGGGAATGATGGAGCTGGATACCTTTAAGATAGTTTTGGAGAGGATTGAACCTTGGGCCCGCCACCTGGAGATGATGAATTGGGGAGAGCCCTTCTTAAATCGTGATCTGGTTACTATGGTTCGGTTGGCGGCGGACAAAGGAATATGTGTAAATTTTGATTCCAACCTGTGCACCAAACCGTTCACGGAATCCCAAGCAGAAGATATCGTTCGCTCAGGGGTTTATTCTATTAAGGCCTCTATCGACGGAACCACTCAAGAAACCTACGAGCTTTATCGAAAAACCGGCAACTACTCGGTGGCGATGGCTAATCTGAAACTCATTCAGACGACCAAAATAAAATTGGGCTCTAAGACACCGAATGTAGGATGGCAGTTCTTAGTTCATGCCGAAAATGAGCACCAGATCGACACCGCAAAGGCGATGGCGAAAGAGATGGGGATTTTCGTCTGTTTTCGGCCGCTGACAATCCTAGACAACAAGCTTCATCCATCCAATATGCACAAAAACCCCTACGTCCAGGAGGACTGGGACTTCCGTTACAACTTAGAGTTCGAAGAAGCTTTGGGAGATGCCTTAACCTATAAGTTTTTGAAGCTTCGCGACATGCGCCCTCTTTGGAGCCCTAAGCTTCCCGCTGGTGTTTCACCGGTCTGCGTACAACCCTTTAATCGCGTCGTCATTAACTTCGACGGCCAAGTCGTTCCCTGCTGTAATTGTTACGGCGATGAATTTAATTTGGGTGATTTGAAGACTGAAAGGCTCGAGGACATTTGGAACGGACAAGGGTTGCGAGCCTCTCGGGAATTCTTGCTTAATTACGGCGAAAAACAGTTTACGGGTTCAGTGTGCGAATCCCACTACTGCCCTCCCATGCCTAAAAAGCATCTAATGGATCCTGCGGTGTCTCTCCCCTTCACCCGCGAAGGAGCCAAAGCGGCTAGTCAGCTCCCTCTGTATCGTCCTGCAACAAAAGTTCTCTGGGCAGAGATTAAAAAGTTATGTTCTGTTTCCGCCTATGTCTTAAGAAAATATCTGACTCTGTTTTATGACAGAAAAGCGGTTAGCGATTTTTTTGTGAACGTCTATGCCTTTTCGCTTAGAGAGAAATCGCAACGTTTGCCATAAAACAAAAGCCGCGTCACTCAACTTCTCCGAAGGGTAGTTGAGTGACGCGGCTCACGGATTCGTTAGTTGGCGGAGCTTGCAGGTTCCGGGTTAACGCTGTTTTTATCGTGTTTCATTTGACCTCGAGCCGCTTTCAAAGAGCCGCGGTCTTGTTTTAGTTGAGCGCGATCTTCTTTCACCTGAGAGCTCTCTTTGCCGTATTGCTTAATATCGGCTTCAAGCTTTTCACGATCTTGGTGGAGCTTCTTGCGATCGGTTCGGAGCACCTGTTTATCTTCTTTTACTTGGGCCGGAGCGCTAATAGCAGGCTGAACTGCAGGAACCGCAGCCGGCGAAGAAGATTCTTCAACCGCCTGAACGGCAACACTTCCTAATAGGCCTACCATTGCGACTACGACTAACCATTTATTTGCGTTCATGACATTCTCCTATATTGGGTTTTGGGTTCGTTGAATGTTCGTTTCAACATCTCGATAGACTGATATTGCAACCGAGGGGCCATGAATCTTTGACGAGGAATCAACTACTTACACAATTGTGTTGGGGCAGGATTCCCCGTTGGGATGGTGTGGAAGGGACAGAAGTCCCCGCTAAAGCTAGTGAAGCTCGCCCGAGATAAGCTCTCCCGCCAAGACCCCTTTATAGTCGGGATTAAAGCGCGCTGTCGACGTATCTACCCTTAGTCTCGTCGTACACTTGTCTTTGGTGGTGATGGTGAAGGCATGGCTCGCTTGGGGGAGAATCTCCCATTTTTGATAGCCATTCTTAGGAGCCGTTTCTCGTTGCCCCGAAAGGAATTTAGGTACCCCTGTTTGAGGTAAGCAGCTTAGCGACCTAGGAATGCTGAGCGGATCCACCGTCGCTACTTTTTCGGTTCCTACATTTTTGTAAAAGCAGCGAAACCCTGTGGTTTCGGGGTCGCATCGTAAATGCAATGCCGCAAGCGGATGCTTCGAAGCCTCTTTCCTAATCGCTTCATAGAAGGCAACCCACTGGCTAGACACCTTGCCTTCATCGCGCTGCCATTTTCGAGTAATTTTGTCTCCGCTCTTATACTCAAAAACTTCTGCTTCGGGTACGAACACCCGATCGCCTTTTATAGTCGTTTCGGTCGCTCGGGCCAGCGTCTTAAGCGTTTCAAGGGACGTCGGCGAAAGCTTCACCACAAATGAACCAATCACATTTTCGGGAGCCTCTTCGGAAAAAGTGGAAACTGTCCCTAGTACCCCTTCCCCATTTTCCTGCACCACGAGTTGCTCATGCACTGAGGTGATGGGACTAGGAGATACTAAAGAGAACTTGATAGGAAATAGAATGGGAACGGCTTTCGCCGATGCTCTCGGTACGACTATCAGTGTTAGGAAGATTAAGAAAACTAAACCCCGCACAATGGCCCCAGCATCCGAGAAAAATGCCTCGGATATAATTTTGGCTTCCCGTACGGGTATTTCATAATGCTGTCATTTTCGAACTGTTGGGCTTTGTTGTCACCAGTTATCGCGGCGTACTCATCGTGAAGTCCTAATTTGTGACACAACTCATGGCAATGCGCCATGGCCCGCTCTCGAAGACCCATTTCGCGACCCGGCTGAATCGAGTACTTTCCATTCGCATCATGACTGAAAATATTCGCGTTTGAACCCCAATTATTCATATCGGTTTGCGAAGTGCCATTGTTGCCAAAAACTTTGGCCCACGCTCGCTTAAAGACATTACCCTTAGGGGGTGGATCATGCTGGAAGGTCAGATCGAGCTCTATCCCCTGGTCTGCAAAGAATTCCACCATGTAGGCCCGCTCTTGCTCCATGTCTAATATCTTCTGTTTCTTCCCTTCCAAACCTAAGTTCGGATAGGAGAGATCTAAGGTCATGGCAATGCGAACGCGCCCATCGTGGATGCTCATCGTTCGGGCAGATTGCGAAGCGTAGTGTCCGTGACCGTCGCGGTGGGCGTCTTCGATATGGGGCACATTGACTGAGGCCCCTTCTCCGCGACGAGCCGCGCACGTTTTAATGTAATCTGGAATATTTTGAGTCGACGGAAATTCGGCGATCTTAGGCGAAGGTAAATTTACCGACGTGGGACTAATGGCATCGGTTACCCGACGACGAAGACGCCCCAAGCTGTCGTGAGTTCCGCCTTCGGAAGCCAGATCTCTCGATCCCGAATTGGTACGCTTCGCTAGCTCTCTTTCAAATTCTTCTTTAGCGCTAACCTTTAAAGGTTCTCTCACTCCACCAGGTGCAGGTTCTGGTTTGGCACTCGCCACTTCTGTACTCCCCGCGGGCTTCCCTTCAGGAGCTCCCCCAGAGGCACTTACGGCAGCTCTCGAAGGATCTTGTCCTTTGGTTAACGGATCGGCCAAAGCAGCTCTTTCACCAGGAACTGAGCCCTGGCCGGTGCCAGAAGGATCAAATCCTCTACTGCCGTGACCGGAAGGGTCGATCAATTGGGTATTACCAAGCCCAAGCGCATTGAAATCGTTGGGATCGATCCCTTGATTCAAATTGGAATTAGCCAGATTATTTAAATTTTGGTTTTGATTTTGGTTCTGATTTTGATTGTTTCGCCCGTCATCAACGCGAGCGGCTCCATTGCCAGGATTACCACCGCCACGAGGTCTATTTCGTTTGCAAGCGACGACCTGTAGCATGAGCAAAGGCAACAATACTAAATATGTAAATGTCCGACGTCTCCCCATGACGATGGATCTCCCCCGAAAATGTAACGTTTAATGAAGACGTGCTGCGGACTGCGGTGGCTAAAGAATGCAATCTGAATACCATAAAAAAACCTTATGGTTATCAGGCCAAAACGACATAATTGCGTATACAAAGTAGACAGTCGTTTCGGCTGGCTCCGCGAATTTCACTCCCTTCCTGCGTGTTTTTGATGGCCTTTTGATTGCATTCCCTTCCATCGGGGGTCTAATGCGTTCTTCTATATTATTTCTTTTCTCATTCGCCGTCCTTTGTCTTGTACCAACACAAGGACATGCCGAACATGCGAGCACAATCATGCGCTCGATATTGCCAGCTTTAACTTTAGTTACGGGCGGAGGGCACTCTAAGGACTTTACTGAGGAAGGTAAGGTGATCATTCATCCTAAGATCACGGGGAACGTAGAACTTATTTTCCGTAATGGGAATGAATACAGTACTTGTACCGGGCGCATCATCGAAGGCTGCATCCTCACCGCAAAGCATTGCCGCGAACACGCGAAATACGCCAACGCTGAAATTTTTGTTGGTTTTAATCCTTTCGTGGGGCAGGGATCGACTCCCCATTCCTATGGGATCGAGGCGGTCGACCTAGGGGAGACGGGAGACTTAACTAACGATATTTCGATCATTAAACTATACAAGCCACTGACTCCCAACATTTCGACCGATAGAGAGGCTCTTGCCGACAAACCGCTAGACTTTAGTGATCCCAAAACACTTCCGCAGGGGGTGATCGTGGGTTACGGCTTATCCAACACTCCCGAAGACTGGACCAATAACCAAAACCCCACGATGATAGATTTGGGGTTAGGGGCCCGGCGATCAGGATTTAGTTTATTGACCGGCTATGGAGCCTTTATTGATCCCAGCGCCAATCTAGGTCAACCCGTGAGCACGAAGGGCGACATGCTTTGGTCAGCCCGCGGCCCAAGTATCGGTGCCCACGGCGACAGCGGCATGGTGATCGATGTGGACGGCAAACTCCATGGCGTCTTTTCGGAAGCCACCGGCTACACCATGGTAATCCCGGGTCGTGACAAAAAACTTCACGTAAATGAAATTACCGGTAACCGATACACTTCGATTCCCCATCATCACAAAGAGATTATCGCCGCTTTAGACAAACTCGATTGTAAGGGGAACACCTTAGACGCGCTCTTTGCCTCGGCAGGCGATATTCTTGAACTTCACGACGGGTTTGTGGGTACCGAGAAAGGTTTTAGCTGGAAGTCTTTACCAGAGGACTCCAAAAAGGAGTTCGAAGGGATCATCGCCCGGCTTGCCAACTTCCCTCCCGGCGCAAAGTTTGAATTGGGAACGCCGAAACTGACGGCTGAAGGCCTGAAATTCGACGTTAACGGAATGGTAGGCGAAAGGGCTAATAATCAGACCCTTACTATCCCCCTTCCGAAGCGCGAGTAAACGGCGCTTGACGCCGAGTTCCCTCATGAGTCATTGCTAGGCCACGGAGGCTTTTACTTTGCGTTATCTTGGTCTCTTCGTGATTTGCCTTTTGCTACCTTGGTCCGGCCAGGGCACTCCAAAATCCCTTGAAATCAAAGGCCAAATACTGCGCATGGGAAATGGAGTAGAGCCCAAAGACCTCGACCCCCACCGAGTGATTGGAGCCCCCGAAGGAAGAATCCTGGTTAACCTTTTTGAAGGGCTGGTCAGCCGACATCCTAAAACGCTAAAACCCATTCCCGGTGTGGCTAAATCCTGGAAGGTATCTGACGACGGTTTAACGTGGACCTTTGTTCTTCGATCAGATGCTAAGTGGTCGAATGGAGAACCGCTCACTGCCCAGGACTTTATCTATTCCTGGACGCGACTACTAACCGCGGGAACGGCTTCCGAGCTTGGTCAGCTTGGCTTCTATATTAAAAACGGACGCGCATTTTACACAGGCATGAACAAGGACCCCAAGAGTTTGGGAATCACGGCCCCCTCCCCTCAGAAACTCGTGGTAAAGCTCGAAAGACCGGCCCCCTTTTTAATTCAGCTAGTGGATCATTTCGCGATGTAACCTGTATCAAAAAAGGCGATTGAAGCTTTCGGATCGAAATGGACTAAGCCGGAACATTTTGTTGGTAATGGACCTTTTCGATTAGACTCTTGGGGAGCGTACCGCTCCATTGTACTGAAACCCAATCCGAACTATTGGGACAAAAAGAAAGTCATTCTCACCGAAGCGCAATTTTATCCGGTCGATTCTCTAGACACTGA
>JBBQIT010000230.1:0-6903 GCA_038325205.1 Bdellovibrionota bacterium | reverse complement strand
GTAGGCACTTTGGATACTTGGTTCATAGTCCCCTCTTCTTCCATCTCTACATAGACGGAGTAAGGAACCTCTTGGCGCGTGGTGCGGAAAATCTTTTCCCGGACAATCTCAGACATTCTAAAGGCCATCGTACGATCGGTGACCTGCCCTTTATCATAGTAAGGATGGTCCGAAGCTAGCTTCGGCATGATAGCTTTCACAATTATATATACACCATCGGTCTTCTTCGCGGAGATAGGGATAATCTCTGAAAAAATGTTTTTCTCGGACAACTTCTGCAGCATGGGCAGTAAATCGCCCTTTGGCATCAAGTCGATCTTATTCAAAACACAAATTCGATGATTAACATCTTTAAGCTTAGTGATCCTTGGCTCAAGTTTTTCTACCTGATCTAAAGATCTGGGATTAGAGGCATCAAAGACCCAAATCAAAATATCGCAATCTTCTGCGGCATGGTCGGCGACGCGATTCAAAAGGCGGGGAATCGTCTCGGGATATCGTTGAAACCCTGGGGTGTCGATAAAGATAACTTGATGGTCTTCTCCGTTTACGATGCCTTTCATTGCATGATACGTCGTTTGAGGCAGCGGAGAGACGATGCTCAACTTCTGACCCACTAAAGCGTTCATCAAGGTCGATTTCCCAGAATTAGTTGGCCCGACCAGCCCTACGAAACCACTTTTAAACTCCGACATTATCCACCACTAAAATCCGAGAAGTTCGAGAGCCAAACTTGCGGCCTGTTGTTCTGCATCTTTCTTACTTCGTCCATCGCCCCGTGCGACAACACGTCCGTCTATTACGATTTCCACGCGAAAGAATTTCTGATGCTCCGGTCCCCACGCTTCTACCAAACGGTAGACAGGAGCTGTTTTATAAAGAGACTGGGTCTTTTCCTGTAAATGCGTTTTCTTATCAATCAGACTAAACGTGCTGTCGTTACCATCGGTGATGCCTTTAAGAAGGCCTTCGTAAATATTTCTCAAAAAATTTGCAGCGGGCTCGATTCCACCATCCAAATAGACGGAACCCACCACAGCTTCTAAAACCGCAGCCAAGATAGAACGCTTTTCGGTTCCGCCGGTTTGACGTTCGCCTCTGCCCAAGCGAACACAATCACCTAGTCTTAATTCTTGCGCGATTTCAGCCAAAGTTTTTCGGCTAACTAAACTGCTTCGCCAGCGAGAGAGTTTTCCTTCCGAAGCTTCCGGAAACAATTCCATCAAATTTCGAGCTATCACTAATCCGATCACCGCATCGCCTAAAAACTCCAACCGCTCATTGTCTGGAACGGGAGCTGCCGTCGAATCATTCGCAGCGCTTTCATTGGAAAAAGACGAATGCGTTAACGCTTGGATCGCGAGGGCTTGATCTTTGAATCGATAACCTAGGAGATTTTCGATCTCGTCGAGACGGCGGATACCGTCTTGCGTTCGATGCGAAGCATTTGGTGAGAGGGCGCTCGTAGAGCCCTCGTCACCCGCTTCGGGATTGCCCCGAAAATCGCCGGGATCAATATGTCCGTTTTCCGCCAGAATCCACCTCTAAAGAAATCAGAGAAGAATCGCGGCTTCTGGATTATCCCGTTAACATTTCTGCAAACGTAAACGCGATAATTCAAAATCCGAATCGCTCAACTTCTCTGACTAACTTCTGTCATCACCAGAATTACTAAACCAAACCCGCGCCAATGCAAGTCCATAGCTTCATCTCCATGCCTGAATTAGCTAAGAAACGGCGCGTAAAAAGGCCGGTTTTCTTCTACCACAATCCCACTCAGCCGGACAACTCTATGGTAGAATTTTTCAGCAGTTTTGGCGAGTTAGCTGCTTATTGAGGTAGCCCTATTGCCGGTCCGTTCGTTGACAATGACGTAAAGAGAGGCCAAAAGAGAGAAAGGTTTATCGTCATATATGAGTACCATTTCTTCAATTCCTGCAAAAAGACAGATGGGTTTCAGCCCGGACGACTCGATTGAAATCACAATCGCGCCTAATGCGGGCGCCTGTTTCGGTGTCGTTCGCGCAATAAAGTTGGGCCATCAAGCGCTTAATCGGGCTCAGAAAGACAAGAGTGCCGACAAAAAAGTTTATTCATTTGGGCCGCTTATCCACAACCCTACCGTGGTTCGAGAGTTTGAAGACAAAGGCGTCCAGATCGTAGAGGACTCGTCCCAAGTCCAGACCGGTACCGTCATCTTGCGGTCCCACGGCGTTCAACAGGACTATGAAAAGGACCTAAGAAACCGGGGTATCGGGATCGTCGATGCCACCTGTCCTTTGGTCAAAAAGCCTCAACGCATTGCTACAAGCCTTGCCGAAAAGGGGTACTTTCTCCTGTTGGTCGGCGACACGAACCATCCTGAGGTTAAGGGGGTAGTGAGTTACTACGGAAAACCCGACTTTCTGGTGACCTACAATCCTGACGATATAAGTAAGATTCCTGATTCGGTAAAAAAGATTGGTGTCATTGCCCAGACGACGATTGAAGTGAGCGTTCTCGATACTGTCGTCGCTAAAGCACGAGAAAGATTTTCAGAGGTCGCCGTCTTCAACACGATTTGCGACGCCACTTCGATTCGACAGACTGAAGCTTTGGATTTAGCGCGGACGGCGGATGTCGTGGTTGTCGTCGGTGGAAAAAATAGCAGCAACACTTGTAAACTGGTTAAAATTTGCAAAGGTCTTCAGCCCGATACTCACCACATTGAGGATTTTGCTGAAATCGACCCCACTTGGTTTGCCGGTAAACGCAAAATTGGTGTTACCGGTGGAGCTTCGACCCCACATGAGACCGTTGATTTAGTAGGAACTCATATCGCCGAACTCCTTCAATCCCAGGTAGTAACGTAAAGTTGTTAACAATCCATGGAAAACAGTTTTTTAATTCGGAGCGTGCGTGAAGAAGATCTGGAAGAGCTAGTACAGCTCAGCCAGCTGGTCTATTTCATCAACCTTCCCTCCGACAGAGAAATCCTCAAAGAAAAAATTCGTACTTCTATAGACTCGTTCAACGGCTCTATCGTCGATAAATTCGCGCGAGAATATATTTTCGTTTTAGAAAAGACAGAGGACAAATCGCTTATCGGAACTTCAATGGTGATCGCCCGTCATGGCAATATCGCCACCCCTCATATGTACTTCCATCTTAAAGAGATCCAGAAGTACAGTGAGACACTGCACGGTGGGTTCATCCACAAAGTGCTTCAGTTAAAGTTCGATACGGATGGCCCTACAGAGATAGGGGGCCTCGTCCTAAATCCCAACTACCGCGGGCACAAAGGCAAGTTGGGAAGACAGTTGTCCTATGCGCGCTTTATGTTCATTAAGATGAAGCGCAGAAGCTTCAAGAACTACGTACTCTCCGAACTCATGCCTCCCCTCACCGAAAGCGGAGAGAGCATTCTATGGGAGGCCGTAGGCCGAAGGTTTACGAATCTTGCCTATCAAGAGGCCGACGCCCTTTCGCGAAAGAATAAAGAGTTCGTCACCTCCCTCTTTCCCAAAGGTGACATCTATACCTGCCTGCTATCGGGTGAAGCCCGGGATGCTATCGGTAAAGTGGGCGAAGGGGCCGAGCCGGTAAAGCACATGCTGGAGCACATTGGTTTCCAGTGGAAAGAACATATCGATCCTTTCGATGGCGGCCCTCATTATTGGGCGGAGACTGACAAGATTACGATCGTCCGAGATTCTAAAAAGTTCTCCGTCCACCGCGATCTCCTAAAAAGGAAGTCCAAAGCGATTGCCCTCTGCGCCTTCTTCGCGGGAGATGAGTTCCGGTGCGTGCAAACCACCTGTGAAATCGCGAAAAGTTCCGTCCACCTTCCCAAACACACCATTGAAACCTTAGGTCTCGCCCCCGGAAAAGACACCGTCACTTTGACGCCAATCAGCTAACGCAATGCAATGGGTCAATTTGACCGCCCACCCGGGCCTGGTTATCATGAATGGGTATTAGGTTCTTGCCCTCCGGTTGCCTGTCGTTGGCTGTTTATTTAGATGGCAATTCCAAGGCTCACATCATATTAGTGACCTGAACTGAAATTCCCCTATGGAGAATGTAATGAAAGAAAATCAAATGGTTAGAGGTAATTACATTCAGGGCAAGTTTGTAAAAGTCATTGATCCCAATGGGGAGATCACGAGCCAAAACCCAGGTGACCTCGAAGCGGTTCCCACTCCGGTACCCTACAGCTTTGAGCATGTAGATGAAGCGGTAAGTGCCGCTGAGCAAAGCTTCGCCTCCTGGAAACGACTAAGTACCAACGACCGGTGCTCTTCCATTCGTAAATATACCGACCTTTTGAAGAAGCGCCGAGAAGAGCTGGCAGTGCTTATCTCCACCGAAATTGGAAAGCCCCTGTGGGAGTCGCGACTTGAGATAGACCACTCCCTTTCCTTAGTGGAAGACGCTTTAGCGCAAGGAAGCCAAACGACGAAAGAGCTCAATGTGGAGGACATCGATGCGGAGAGTGTCGGCGTTGTCCGATTCTTTCCCCGGGGAGTGATGGCGATCGTGACCCCTCCCCCGATGCCAGTGTTCACGGCACATTCGCAATTTATTCCGAGCCTCATTAACGGCAACGTGGTGGTACTAAAAACGTCGCAACATGCGCCCATGACAGGACAGTTTCTCGCGGAACTACTTCATGATTCGGGTTTCCCCGCGGGCGCTATGAATATTATCCACGGCGACGCTGAAGTAGCCAGGCGTCTGGTCAGTCACAGTGCCGTAAACGGCATCTTTATGAGTGGCTCTTATGAAGGGGGCGCGAAGCTCCAAAAAGTTTTGAATGATTACTGGAAAGTCGTCGTTCTGGAAATGGGATCCAAAAATGCAATGCTGGTCTGGGATGACTGTCCCTACGAAAGAGCTCTCCATGAAGCGCTTTACGCTTCTTTCGTAACGTCGGGTCAACGAGTCACCAACGCCCATCGGATCGTAGGACACGAAAAGAGTTTTGATACGTTCACAGCCGACTTCCACAAATTAGCGAAGAAAGTTCGCGTAGGTTATTCGTTAACCGAAGGAAAAGAGGCTCCGTTTATTGGCCCTCTGCTTAGCGAAGAGACGCTCGAACATTATTTACGGTATCAAGGCATCGCTACCCGCGAAGGCTGTGAAGAGATCATGCGCGGCAAAACATTAGAACGCGACAAACGCGGATTTTATGTTTCTCCTTCGATTCATCTTGTTACTAAAACCGATCCGAAGAGCGTCTATCAAAAGACTGAGATAGCAGGACCCAATGTCGCCATTTACAAAGTTTCTGACCTAGATGAAGCAAGCGAGATCATCAATCAAACGCAATTTGGCGTAGTAGCTTCCATCTATACTTCGGCACGTGAGAACTATCTTCGCTTGGTCGAAGACGCCGGCGTCGGTCTTCTTTATTGGAATCGTCCCACAGTAGAGACTAGTTTCCGTCTCCCCTCGGGCGCTATTAAGAAAAGCGGCAACGCCCGTCCCATGGGGAGCTTTAGCCAGCACCAATGCACGTATCCCGTAGCGTCGCTGGAAGACAAGCACCAAAATCCGCGCAAAGGGACCAAAGGTTTGCCCGAAACATTACCTAGGTTGGAGGAATAAAAAATGGATACGAAGGAACGCATCCTTCTCTTGCGGCCGGATCGGGCCGGGGATGCTTTGAAAACGCTGCCCGTATTGCGCCAATTGCGCTTGCGATTTCCCCAGGCAGAATTTCACCTTTTGGCTTCTGAGCATAATGCTTCGTTATTTGCTTTCGAACCAGGCTATTCGATTCACGTGCTTCCGAAACAATGGAAGCGAATGAAGATCGAAAAGTTGAAACATTTTTTTGTCAGCATGGGCGGCGATCGCTTCACCAAAGCGGTCAATTTGCTATGTGACCCGAGCGACGGGATGGCGCTACTCTTTTCGGCGATTCCCGCTGACAGTAAATACAGCACAAGTCTTGAGCCGATTGAAGGCGTTATCCCTCTCACGCTTCCTGAAGAGACCCCCGCGCATCGTAATGAGACCGAAAATATCGCGATATTAATTACGCAAGCGTTGGACGCCGATTTGCGAAGCCGACTCGAAGAAACTCCGGGAGCTCCCATTCTTTCCGACACCGATCGAGCAGAAGCTGACGAGAAAATGGGGCCGAAACGAGGGCTGTGGCTTGGCTTTTGTCCGATGGCCAGCCACAAGACCAGAGTGCATCCCGTGAAGCGGTGGCAAAAGCTACTTCAACGAGTGACCGCGCAAGAAGAGTTTGAAAAGTTCTTCCTCTTTGGAACCCCTTCTGACTATCGCCACTTAGAAAAACTTCGTGAAGTCGTGAACGCTCCGGAGCGCGTCGAGTTGTGCTTTCCTTCCACATTTCGAACGCTAGGCGCCTATTTGGAGCGACTAGATGGAGTAATTGCCGTGGACTCGGGCCCTCTTCATTTGGCCAGATCTCTGGGCGTTAAGTCTTTGGGAATTTTAAGCGGGGGCGATACCGAACGGTGGTTTCCTAACCTTAAAGAAGGCGAAAGAATTTTACGTCGAGGCATCTTCAATCGGTTTCCGACGAGCTTTGAGATTGTTTGGGCCTATGATAAGTGGAGCCCCGAAGTAATTCAGCAGGCCAATCACTCTAGGGAGCTAAATTTGGCCACCGGACAGGTGTAGTTTTGGGAATGTAGTTTTGGAAGCTAGGCCCCGCATTTTAGCATTGGATATCGGAGGTACGCGCTCAGGCGTCGGAGAGCTTCTGGTAGGCGTCCCCCTAAACCATCACGGGGAATCAGGCGCTGACGCCGAAAACATACGAAAGTATATCGCACTGCTGCAAGAACGGTTTTCCATGCCTGTGATAGAATGGGATGAACGTTTTACGACCGTGCAAGCCGAACGCGCACTCTTAACCGCAGACGTATCCCGAAGCAAACG
>JBBQIT010000229.1:0-6927 GCA_038325205.1 Bdellovibrionota bacterium | reverse complement strand
GCCACTTGGCGGGAAGTGCAGTACTCGCGGAATATGGTGACGTTTTGCGAGAAGCCGTGACCCATCCCGGAGCGACTATGGTTCGCTACGGAGGAGATGAGTTCGCCCTTCTATTCCCCAAATGCTCCCAATCCCAAGGTGAAAAGATCGCAGAAGTCATTCGCGCGCAAACCGAAAAACGGATTTTTCTAGCCGGCCCTTGGGGCAGCGGCCAGCCGCCGCTTCATCTTTCCAAATGGATCACAGCGAGCGTGGGAGTTTGCACTCTCACCATGAAGGATCATTCCGACAAACAGCTTATCGACCCGTTGCTTATGAAATTTTTAAGCCAGGTAGATAAAGCGATGTACGAAGCCAAGGCCAAAGGAAAAAACCGAGTCGTTTCTGTTGCTTTCGTTGAATAGCAAATCGATCAAAAAAAAGGGAGCCTAGATGTCGTTAGACGCTCTGGACTCCCTCTCTCTATTACCCTCAACTCGAATCAATTTTGAAACTATGATCTGAACCTAAGGGCGGTATCTCCCAAAAACTTTTACCAAAGTGTCGGAAATTTCTCCCAAAGTCACTTTCTCTTTTACGGCGTGGAAAATGTGCGGCATCAAGTTTTGATTCTCTTTCGCGGCCTTCTCTAACTGGGATCGCGCATTGTCGGCATTAGGCTGGTAACGGCTATTACGAAATTGCTCCAGACGCGCGACTTGATCTACTTCGACCTTCGGATCAATTCGTAAGACTTTGGGAGCTACGGCGCTGGACTCAGTATATTGATTCACTCCCACAATAATTCGTTTTTTATTTTCAATCTCCATTTGATATTCGTAAGCCGCTTGTTGAATCAGGTTCTGTTGCCAACCCTCTTCGATGCAGGAAACCACGCCGCCTCTTTTTTCAATCGTTTCGATGAGGTCCCTTGCGTCTTTTTCGATTTGGTCGGTCATCGCTTCAACCGCGTAGCTTCCCCCGAAAGGATCGATGAGGGAGGTGATCCCACTCTCATTGGCTAACACCTGTTGCGTTCGTAACGCTAAAGTTGCCGCCTCTTCCGTCGGAAGTCCCAAGGCTTCGTCTCGTGAGTTCGTGTGAATCGATTGCGCTCCGCCTAAGGCCGCGGCCAAACATTGCACTGTGACTCGCACCACGTTCGTGTCGATTTGATTCGCAATGAGCGTACTTCCCGCCGTTTGAGCGTGAAAGCGCAACGTCTGGGATTTCGGATCTTTCGCCTGAAACTTTTCGACCATTAACTTAGCCCACAACCGCCGAGCCGCCCGAAACTTTGCGACCTCTTCGACGAAATCGTTGTGCACGTTAAAAAAGAAAGAGAGCCTGGGAGCAAAGGTATCTACGGGAAGTCCTCTATCAACCGCAGCCTGCACATACGCCAATCCGTTGGCTAAAGTGAAAGCTACCTCTTGAACCGCGGTACTTCCGGCTTCGCGAATATGGTAACCGCTGATGGAAATGGTGTTCCAGTCAGGGACTTCATTGCGGCAATACTCAAAAATATCGGAAATAATCTTTAGACTCGCCGCTGGAGGAAGAATGTAAGTCCCCCGCGCGATATATTCTTTCAATACGTCATTTTGTATGGTGCCACGCAACTTCTTGCGATCGATGTTCTTTCGATCGGCCACGGCGAGGTAAAAAGAAAGTAAGATGCCAGCCGTCGCATTGATCGTCATGGAAGTGCTGACCTGGTCGAGGGGGATGTCTTTGAGGACGATCTCCATGTCCTCCACTGAACTGATAGCAACCCCTACCCGCCCCACTTCGCCTTTGGCCAACTGGTGGTCAGAGTCGTAGCCCATCTGGGTGGGCAGATCAAAGGCGATACTAAGGCCAGTGATTCCTTGGGAGAGAAGGTACTTGTATCGAGCGTTGGAAGCCGCAGCATCTCCAAAGCCCGCGTACTGTCGCATTGTCCAAGGCTTCTTAAGATACATCGTCGGGTGAACGCCCCGGGTGAAGGGAAACTCCCCCGGCTTCTCCGAAGCTTGGGCTTTGTTTAAGTTAATATCTTCCGGCGTATAGAGGGATTTTCGGTCCATGCCGCCCAAGTGTATTGAAAGCTCCGGTGGAGTCAAACAGCTTCTTGAAGGCCTCCCGGAGGCTTGGTACATTGGCGGCTTGAAATAAAGAGGGACTCCCTCCCTGGGGGAGCGAAAGCGATGGGTGTGATAGTGAGTACGATACCGAAACCAAACAAAGTAGAAACCAAAAACGGCACCAAAATTGAGACCTTTTTTACGGGAGAACACGAAGAGGTCATTCTCTGTCACGACAACGCTGTCGGTCTAAAATGTATCATCGCTATCCACAACACCCAGCTGGGACCAGCTCTTGGCGGAGTGCGGATGTGGAACTATGAGAGCGCCGACCTGGCACTTGAAGATGCCTTGAGACTTTCTCGCGGCATGACGTACAAGGCTGCCATTGCAGGCCTCAATTTGGGCGGGGGCAAAGCCGTTATCATCGCCAACCCCAAGTCCGATAAGTCCGAAGCCCTCTTTCGGTCGTTTGGAACCTTTTTAGAATCTCTCAACGGCCGCTATATCACAGCCGAAGATGTCGGCACCGACGTCAACGACATGGAATATATTTTCATGGAGACCTCCAATGTGGTCGGTGTGGCAAGAACGCACGGCGGATCCGGAGACCCTTCTCCTTGGACGGCCAAAGGGGTTTTGGAAGGTTTAAGAGCTTGCGTTGAATTTAAGATGGGAAAAGAAGACCTCAGGGGCCTAAGCGTCGCCGTTCAAGGTGCCGGAAATGTCGGGTGCCATCTCACGGATCTTTTTCTTCAAAACGAAATGAAAGTCTTTTTGTGCGACATCGATAGAGCCCGCGCCGAGAAATACGCTGGGCGCAATAACGTGACTATCGTCGGCAGCGATGAAATCTACGATGTAGATGCCGATATTTTTTGTCCCAGCGCTTTGGGCGCCGTCATCAACGAAAAAACGATTCCGCGATTAAAGTGCAAGATCGTGGCGGGAAGCGCTAATAATCAACTCGCAACGCCCGAATGTGGTGACGAGCTTTTCCGAAGAAAGATCCTCTTTGCTCCCGATTACGCGATCAATGCCGGCGGTTTAATGAACGTCTCCATCGAATTTGAAGGCTATGACGAGCATCGCGCCAACCGCATGACCCGCAACATTTATTACGTCATGAAGACGATTCTTCAAACCTCGGTAAAGGAGAACCTTCCCGAATACCGATGCGCTGACCGAGTTGCCGAAAAGCGAATCTCTGAGATTAGCCGCCTTCGCGTGCGCTATTTAGGCCACACGAAGCCGACCTTTCCCGGACGAGTGGTGAGAAGATAGATGGGAAAGACGGCTAGTAAAGCTCAGCTCATCGCCATTTTAAAAGAATCGAGCGAAGTCTTTCGCTACTGCTCGAAGCACTTAAAGATCTTATCTACGCTCTCTTGGGGAGCCAAGACGGCCCATGAGTTTTTCGAAAAAAAAGCGGCCGAACTTCCCAATGTAGAATACGCGGTCGACCGGACAAAGATTAACGAACTCATTCAAGCTCTGGAAAAGCTAACTCCCAAGATAAAAGGGGAGCACCCAGTATTTAAATGGCTTCTTAAAACGAACGAGTCCTACATTCTGGGCGCCAAACTGCTCCTAGAGGTGAAGGGGCCGCAGTTCTTCGAGATTTCCACTCAGCTTTACGGAAATTCGAAGAGCAAACTATTTAACGGAAAGACGTCTAATCTCGACCTAGCGAACTCGATCTCAAACCGCATGTCCGTCTGCAACTTAACGGATCTAACCGCTTCACGTCCCGTAAAGACGGCCGAGGAGTTTGCTCTTGAGATCACGGCCCATATTAAATCGCGAAAGCCTTCGATCCCAGTTCGCGTCGAGATAAGCGACGACATCTCGGCCAAGGTAGTCGCGGGAATGAATCGGGTTCGGGTTCGTCGAGATGCTCGCTTCTCAACGATTGATGTCTCTGCCCTTTGGAACCACGAAATCGAATCTCACTGCCTGACGGCGAACAATGGAATCCTTCAAGAGAACTGTAGCTTCCTCTGTTCGGGCGGCCCTAGAACCACGATGACCCAAGAGGGGCTTGCTGTCTTTTTTGAAATGTATGGCCATTCCATGTCCCAACGACGATTTCTAGCTATTTGCGACCGCGTACACGCCGTGGAGTTGGTCGAGAGCGGCGCCGATTTTATTCAACTCTATCGGTGGTATCGAGAACGATCTGATACCGATATGGAGGCTTTTTTCGCAGCCAGTAGAATTTTCCGGGGAACAAATCTAAAGGGGGGTGCTCCCTTTACCAAAGATGTCGTCTACGTCGGCGGCCTTTTAGGTCTATTTAGTTTCTTGCAAATCGCTGTAAAAAATCAGAATAGATTACTCGTGGAAAGCCTAATCGCCGGACGAATCGCCTTAGAAGATGTGGGAACCATTGCCTGGCTCCGTACCCACGGCATTATCGAGCCTCCCAAGTATGTTCCACGATGGCTGGAAAACTGGGAATCGCTGTTAAGCTTCTTTAGCTTCAGCGCTTTCCTGTCGTCAGTAGATATTGGGGACTATCACTCCTATTTTGACGACAATACCTTTCAGGATTGGGATATGAGTCTCTAATGCCTTTGAGACCGCAAAGATATCAGCTCGACAAAACTTCTACTCAAGTAGTGAGATCGGGACACCCTTGGATTTTTAGAAGCCATCTGAGTACCGCGGCAACCGTATTTCAAACTGGTCGTTGGCTACACTTAGTCGACCACGCCAATCAGTCGCTTGGCTTTGGCCTCTATGATGAAGAGGGGTTGATTGGAATTCGGGTGATGCGAACGGGGGCGACTCCCCCCGACAAAGCGTGGTGGGAAAAGAAACTTCACGACGCCATCAAAAAACGCGTCCCTCTTCGCAACTACACCAATGGATATCGATTACTTCACGGAGAGAACGACGGGGTTCCCGGTATTGTTATCGATGTATACGGGGATACGGCAGTGCTTCAGACCTATGCCGCCAGTGTAGATGGGGTGGGTCGCTATTTGGTAAGCCTTGCCGCACATGAATTGGGTTTTAAGACCATCATTTGGAAACCGCCGTCGAAACGAAAATCTGCCGAGGTGAGAAAGCAGCGCATTCTTAGGGGCTCTCCTCCAGGAGTCATCGACGTTCGTGAAGGTAAATTGAATCTGAAGGTCGAGCCGTGGGAAGGCCAAAAGAGCGGAGCCTTTTTGGACTTGCGGGGCTTAAGAAAATGGGTAGCCAGTCAGCCCATTAAAGGGAAGCGAGTCCTCAATACTTTTTGCTACACGGGAACTTTAGGACTTGCCGCCGAAGTCGCCGGCGCTAGAGAGATCTGGAATGTGGATATCTCCGAAGGCGCTCTTGCCACCGCTCAAAAATTTCACTGCATAGACAAGAAACATCACCGCTGGATTGCGGCCGATATCTTCGAATGGCTGGGAACGTTAGCCCCTAAAGAGATGTTTGATCTCATCATCATCGATCCCCCGCAAATGGCAGCGACCGGGCAACAGGTCCCAGGCGCTTTGCGCAGCTATCGAAAACTTTTTCAACTCGCCCTACCCCATCTTTCCCCTGGTGGCACATTAGTCGGCTGTTGCTGCACTTCTCGAATCTCGCGCGCTGAATTTAAGTTGTCTGTCGATCAGGCCGTTTCAAAACGCCTGTCGATGAAGCAAAGTTTAGCCGCCGAAGATGACCACCCGGTCGGCTTCAATGAAGGCGACTACCTCAAAATGCTTATCTACCGTTAAGCCCCTAGACGCTAAAAACGTGTGTGGCCCCCCTTTTTACCATTTTTTGTCACCGTTGTAGCTCCGTCGGCTAGGTTTTCCTGGCGTTCCCTCTGATTTAATCGGCGCTTACCATGGCCCTAGGTTTGCAAACACTCAGGCACAAGCTCCCCACCCGTTGGGGGGATGGTCTCGGGAAGGTCGAGTGATGAAGCACGTTCGCGTAGTGACTTATTGTTTTCTTCTATTATTTGCTGGCTATGCCCGCGCAGAACATGCACTTCAAACGCTGCTTCCCGCTCTTGTCCTGGGGCAAGTCGCTGCCCCCTCGGACGACAAAACATGGATCAAAACTTATTTGGGTGGCGTCTATAAGAGCACCGACACCGACTTTATGACCGCGCAAGAAAAGCTCCTTCACTCTTTAGATCTCTTAGACGGTGCGGAAACCAACGCGATTTTAGACAGAATCAACAAAAACATCGTCAAGGGAAACGAGGTAAAGGCGATTCCCAAATCGAACCTTCCCGTGGGTCTCGCGGAACGAGTGTTAGCGGCATTCAAGAAGTTACACGAAAAGGGTTTAGTGGTCGTGGAGATTGGAACGACTTCAGAAATCGGACAATTCGACAGCCGGCATGGAGTAATGACTCGAGAAGAGTATGAAAAGATCTTCGGAAAGGGCGGAGGTTCCGACCTAGTAGGCCACTCCTGCGAAATTGATCACGGGGGAGAAAAAATTAGAATCGATTGCGACTACAAAGACGCTCTCGACTATGTCGCCTTCGGCTGCAAGTACGACGAAAAGACGAAAACGTGGGTAAATAAATATGCGCCTAAGTCGAATGAGCTTGCCGTAGTCAACGCCACTCAAGAAGCCATTGTTTCTATCTACGATAAAGATATTAACTTCAAAGGGGCTCCGGAAATTCGCAGTCACATCGCGGAAAGCATGTTCCTGATTGTTGCGAATAACCCAAACCCGCCCGACCAGTTCCACCAAGTGGTGCGGCGAGAAGTCGTTCTATTTAACCTGCGAAGTTTCCATCGGACCTACAAACAAGACCTGAAGGCCAAACGACTTCTGAGTGACAATCCGACCGATGAAGACCTCTTGAATTTTGCCGCAGTAAACGAGAAACTGTTTTTAATGGGCCATTATAAAAACGACAAAAAGTAGT
>JBBQIT010000228.1:0-6928 GCA_038325205.1 Bdellovibrionota bacterium | reverse complement strand
GTTTGAATTCCTCGATGGCCTTGGTCGCCTCCGGCAGACTGACCTCGATTTTGATGATTCCCATGTTGAGTTGCATTTTCCTTGTCCTTCGGTGCGTAACATTGACGCACCTGCTTGGACACGGAAAATCTTACGCGACCAATGTCTTGGCCTGGACCAAACCCAGACAGGGTCACGCCGTTCTCCCGCTTGTACCAAGTGCGGTAATCGGTTTTTCCAAATTTCAAAGCACGTACTCCCACGGTGGGAAGCACATGGTTCTCGATAAAATCTTGTTGGTTTTGCGGAAGGTCCGCAAAGGAGATGCCTAGCCTTCCCGAGTCGAGGGCTTCAAGCAAAGCCTCGTCGCACGCCCTCATGTCGAAAATCCCGTCGGCTAAGGCGGATCCCGGCGTTCCCAGCCATAAGATTAGGGCTAGGAAAATTAGCTTCGGGGGCACCCCGCGTGCCGAAGGAGGACAATAGAACATCGAATCTTTTTCGGCGTAATTTCATTAAGTTATTACCCTTATTCGATTCCCATGGTTGATTCGGCACGTCAGATTTGGTAGAGGTTTCGAACCAAAAAAGTGAGGCGAAATGCGGGTTTATCTGTGGCTATGGTTGATGCTCTGGGCGATTTCATCGCCCTTGCACGCCATTAGGCAGGCTACTGACCGAGAAGATAGCTGCGGGGTCCAAGTTCATGGAGAGCGCTTTCTCACCCCAGAAGGAAAAGCGCTTCGCGACTTGTGGCGTCAAATGCAAACGTTGGCCGCTGCGCACGGGATAGAGGATTCTGCTTACAAGCCCCAGATCAATACCGATAGATTCCTTCTCACGGACAATCTTGAGGTCTTCGCCCTTGCGGGTGCTTACTCCCGAGCTTTTCATCAGTTCGATGTTTTTGGGGGAATTGCACACCGAGAAAATCTTGATTTCATAAAAGACACGATCGCTTCACGCGCACTCATCAATGAGGACAAAGGAATTCAAATTCAGATAGCGCTGACTCCAGGAACTTTTTCTGCAATGAGTATTCAAGAACGGGAAAATTTCGTTCTGTGGGGACAGAACTTAGTGAAGCGATATTCTCGTTGTGTTTTGATCTTCTATTCCGCCGACCCTGTAAATTAATTTCTCGTATAGGTCGTTGTCAGGCCATTGCTGCAATTCAAAATGAGTTGATTGCTTCCCAATTGGTAGGAGCAAGAGTAATTCGTTGCTTCCCCATTCGGAATAGTCGCATTGACCCCTTTAAAACTGATGATGTTAGAGGTCACTGTGTAAGTACCTGACTCTCCGCCACCGGTGCAGAAGTTATTCAACGCCCCCATCGAATAGTAACCGTTTGGCGCTAGAGTGAGTTGGATACTGCATGCCCCAAAGTCTACCCAGGTTGCCGGTAGCCCACTAGTGTTGGTGGCCGACTGGTTTGAAATGGGTGAGTCTGGCGGCTTAGCACAGGCCACAAGCAGAAGAGTTAAGCTGAGGTAAACAAGGTGAGAAATCTTCATGCTAGAGAGAGTTTGCAATCGAAATGCCACTAGCTAAGTAGCTGTATTCTTTAGAGAGATACCCCCCTTTACCCTGTCTACCCTAGCAAGCGCTTTTGCTTTGTGTAGACAGAGGAACTCGGCCAGCTACCGCGCCACTAGCTCCCGCACAATATGATCGGCGACTTCTCTCGCCATGCCGGTGAGGCTGAGGTGGTGATTGTTTTCGAACGCTTTGCAGCTTCCAATGAGGCGGAATTCGGGATCGACCGCTTCGCTGCGGCGGCAAACACCAAGGGCACTCTCTTCTTCCACCATTCCGTCTGAGATCTGGAAGTAGATGGGAGTGTCTTTTGTCTTCTTCTCTTTAGAGAACACGGAAAGGACTCCGGTTTGAGGAGCCATCTTATATCTATCTAAGAAAGCAGTGTCTTGGTCTTTACCCAAGAATTCTTTTAGAAGTTTTATGCCACGATCTAGACTCATGGGAGATTTGGGATCTCCGTGGGCTTCGACGATAATCTTTTGAAGCATCACGTCGGCTTTCCTTTGTGAATTTAAGAAAACGGACCAAATGAAGTCTAGTTTTTCTCGTTGGGCGAGGAGCTTGTCCAGTTTCCCCTTACGAGCGCGACGACGTTCCCCTTCTGCGTCCACAATCCACGGGCGTGGTACGTCCGGTGGTAGCTCACCGATAGTTAACCCAGGTTGATTCGGGAAATCAGGATCCCATTGAGGTTTTTTGATTTTTGCCTCTTCGTCCATCACCTGGGCATATTTGCCCTCGTGAAAGCGAAATGCGGTGCCGGCAGCACTATATTGAACGTTCTTTAACCAACCATGTTCTGGGTGTGTCCCGCGGGAATCACCCCGGCGATGTACATTAACTCTGCAATTCGCTCTGCCACGAATGGCAGATAGTCATTTTCGAAGCGAGCCTCGACCGTCTCACCCGCGAGCTTGGCCATCTCCTCGAGGAAAGCGTGGTCGGCGACAGCCGCGTGAATGGATCGCATACGCATAGTCCGAAAATCGTGTTGAAAACCAACGGCGTTGAGCGAGCGATAGACTGTCGCGTAGTCCTCGCGACCCAAAGAAAAATTTATCGCCGCCCGCTCTGGAAAAAAACCGATGGGTCGGTGCCGCATCTCGGTCTCAGACAAGACATATTCCAAGTAATCACTTTGGTGGACGGCGATTCTCGCCATCTGGGAGGAATTGGCAGCGAGACCATTAGACATGACGGACTTGAACTTAAGCACCGCTGGACCTCGTCCTGCTGCCCAAGCAAAGTAACTCGCGTGACCTTGTATTTTCCTTGCCCAGAGATTCTGCTTGGGCCTTTTGCCGAATTTCTCAATGAACATCTCCAAAGGGTGTTCCTTGTCGGGAAGTACTATGACCTCGGCGCGCTTGGGGCGCTTGGGGTCAAAGAGAAAAGGGGCATCGTCTTTGTTCAAATACTCGGACTTGGTGACTTCTACCGCTTCCACGGGAACGTCGAACGTATAGAGCTTAACGGTTCCTCGTTCGCTCTCAGGGATCGGGGCACGTCGAGCGACATTATTTCGCTGGTGGGAATCGACAAATTCCTCCCACTCCGGCGAAAGCGGAGGCGGGTTCGCCGCTAGAAGGATAGTTTGAGCTAAGCAGAGCGTAAGGAGAGCGAATTTTCGTAACATCGGTATATGGGTCCCATTTGTGAACGAAGGGATTTAGCACAAAAGCCCATCACATATAAACGGCAAAACGTATGCTACGGGAATGCCTTAGCCTTTCTTTTGGAGAAGACGGCTAAATTGTTAAGTTAGTGGAGGAAAAGGACTCTATTAACCCCAGTTTTGTTACTTTCAAAGTGTGCTATAAGCCAACCAATGGTCCCGCGAAACACTTATTTCCTTCTGCTTTTCCTAGTTTTCATTCCAGCAAGGGGGATGTGCGATCCCCTGCCCGAGGTAAAGCAAATCCTCTGCGCGGCAACCGTTCGGGGCATGCAGGAGTTTCAAAAGCTGCTGCCCACCCTCGATGCCATCCGAGAGATCGAAGATCCGGAGGAGATTAGACGGTTCATTACCATCGGCGAGCAGTGGGCTGAGAACCAAGGTAGGGCTAGGCTGCATTTCAGCGATCCAAATTGTTGCGTGGGGTTCCTCGCTGCTGATGCGAGAGTTTGTGGGTGCTGCCCACTCAAAGATATCGACTTTTTTAAGTCGGATCTACTCTGTGATGTCATGACTCGACTGAAGGCTTTAAGAAAAAGATTGGAAGAAGTTGAACTCCCAAGCTGAATGAGATCTGAATGACGGACATCGTATTTACAACCCCCAGATTAAAAGTACGGCGCCCCGCCCAAGGAGATCTGAGTTTTGTCCTAAGTCTATATGGCGATGTCGAACTCATGAAGTTTCTCGGCGGGCCTTTGACTGAAGAAATGATTCAGCAGCGATTGAATACCTGGCTGGATTCCTGGAAATCTTTAACATTTAGTAGCTCGATCTTGGTAATGAAAGACACCGACGAACCGGTCGGGCAAATCGCAGGATTCCCAGCTACGTTCGAGGGACGTCAGGGGTTAGAAATCGGGTGGATCTTAGCGAAACGCTTTCATGGCAAACGTTTGGCAACTGAAGCCGCGCACGGGCTTATCACTTTCGCCAGGAAAGAATTGGGTACGAAGTTATTCATGGCTTTTCCCAACACAGAGAATCTGGCCTCCCATCGGATACTAGAGAAACTCGGCTTGAGTTTTGTTAAAGAGACTCCCTATCAATACCTCGACCGCACCTTGCAGTCCTCTTACTGGGAATTAAATGAGTGAAAAACGACTACTCATTTATCTCCAAGCCTGATGGTAATGAGGCGTCCATGAAATGGATTGAGTGGTTGTACTACCGAAACTGAGTGTACTTCGGGCAGAGACGTTAAAAATTCCTTCGAACGATCGATCTCTGCTCTCGATACCTGCGTTGTGGAAACGGTAAATCGGATTTCTCCGCTGGCCTTGGTCACCCGTATTAGTTCCCTTAAGTGATTGTCCTTAAGATCAATCCGCTTGATTGAAATAATAAGGTCTACGGTTTCGTCACCTAATGGGATAGCACCTAGATGACTTGGATCTATCAATAAACCCTCCGTTATGGAGGATGACGAGTAGCAAAGATTTAAGGAGTCCATAAACATGCTCCTCCCATCCTTTACTTCCGCGACTACTTTATTCTCAAAGCTGCATTCAAAAAGCCCTAGCGCAATCAGATATTGAAGCGGTGGGCACGCCTGACTCTTGCCTCCGACCGTATTGCAAACGCCGTATACTAAACTCGCTGTGCCTCTGAGAAGAGGATGGAGGGATTGCGCGATGGCTGCTGCTTGAAAAATCCTGTCCCGACACTTAAGACTCGCTTCTAAGTTATGAGAGTAGCTAAAGAGAAAACACAGAGCGTACAGCGCAGCTAATTTCTTACCGCAGGACCACATGAGGGACTAGATAGCAGAAAGCGCGAAAAGCGTCCACTTTGCCCGTCATTTCACGCCACGCTAAGCAGCTATTTTGGGTAGGATTGAAATATCGACGTAATAACTCTTGGGGTTGTGAGGCTCAACAAAGACCGAGATCGTTTCGCCTTTGATAAATGGCTTGGGATCAAACCAAATGGATTCGCTCTTAAAAAGGTGCAGTTGCCCAGTCGCCGGATTCAGCCATTGAGCCAAAATCAGATAGGGGCGTTGTCCACCGACATCAATGGATTGATCCATTTCTATTCCAGTGATTGTCGCGGTCACTCGAGTCCCATGAAGTCGGGCATCGTGTCTATGGCGTGCACTGCTGATTTCCACGAAGACAACGTAAAGGCCGATCAAAGCAAATATCGAACCGAATGCGGCGAGACCGACAGGTAGCCAAGCCTCAGTGTCAGAGTCAATTTTAGCCCGGTTTGGTTGCTTCGCATCATATAAAACCTTTACCGAATCCCCAACGCTATAGAGAGCGGGGTTGGTTCCCAGGGTTGATTGAATTCGAACGCTCTTCCCCGCATCAGTCATGAACTCAACGATCGGGTAGTAGGAATAGGCTCCGCCGGAGCTATTCTGACTTCGTCGGGAAACATTTTCTACGACCTTGCCTTCAGCGTGAGTACCGAAGTTTGCGAAATGCGCATTCCTAACTATCCAAAGGCAAGCGAACCCAACAACCAACAATCCAATGGTCGCAAAGAGACTTCCGCAGAGGAGTTTGGCGTATTTTTTCATAAGTTCGCTCCACTTACGTATCGGCTTATTTATGAAAGGTCTGAAATTCCGTTAAGTTCGTGGCTCTTTCCGCCGATACTCGTCATATGCGTAATCTATTCATTTTGGCGATCTTGGCCGTTGGCGCTTTTTATGGATACCGATACCAACAAGAGAACAAAATCAAAGAGGTCTTCGCACAGACCCTCTGTGGATCGGGAATAGTAGAAGCTGCCGCTCAAGGAGCCAAGAATAGTCGCGCGACCACATCAGCGGTTCCCACCGCATCGGAAATTCTAGCGCTCGCCCAGGGAGCCGGTCCCGGCGGAAAAGAAGCAAGGCATGCCCTCGACCAATACTACGCCGCTCACGAAAGTGTCCGAGCTGAACTCCGCGCGCTGGGTACGATGAATGGAGAAAGACGCGCAAAAGTGCTTGAAGGCGCGATGGTAAACGCAACGCACCTGTGTCGCGGCCTGGTGATGGATTTAAAATCGGTGACCGTAGGCACTTTGGCCATCATTACTTCCGCCAACGAAAACTAAACCTTCCGGTAAATCCGAATCTCTAGGCAACTCGTCATTCTTGTATTATATTGACGTTTGGACATCCCGTCCAAGAGGAGGCCAAGTATATGGATATAAATTTCACCGGAACTCAGAGGCTCCTCGCTATTTTTTAGCCATCGCTAACGCCTAGCCTGTCCCTGATTTCCTCGTCTTAAATTTCAAATAACAATAATTGTTTGCTTCGCCCTACGGGCTCGCAATGACAAAGACTGCGCTCGTTATTTTTTAATCACGAAGTCACGTCTTCGTTTTGCCTGTTGTCCCGTCGGGTAAGCGAAAAGGGAGATCCATGTCTTCACATGGTAAGGAATCGTTACGTCTTTTAGGTTGGGATAGTTTCTTTGAACAACAATATCTAGCTTTGAATGAACCTCATTTGGTTCCCGCTAGAGTGATAGGAGAGGAGAAAAATCTTTTTCGGTTACAAACTGCCGATCATCCTTTGGTGTGGGGAGAGATCTCTGGCCGCTTTCACTTTTTAGCGAGTGAAAGACAAATGCTACCTGCAATAGGAGATTGGGTAGCGTGTGCGATGTCGCCAAATACTGATCGAGCTATCATTCATCATAGATTTGAGAGAAGGACCTGCCTCTCTCGAAAGATCTCTGGGAAGCGCTTGGATGAACAGATCTTAGCTAGCAATGTCGATACTGCCTT
>JBBQIT010000227.1:0-6932 GCA_038325205.1 Bdellovibrionota bacterium | reverse complement strand
GTGAGCAATGCCGGCGGAGAGCGTTCCGAGGGAGGCTAGCTTTGCCGATTGAATCAACTCCGCTTGAGTTTCTTTCAATTGTACGTTTGCTTGTTCCAAATCTTGGGTTTTAGTTCGGAGCTCTTCTGTCTTCTTTTCGACTTCGTGCTCAAGATTCGATCTGAGGTAATCGCGCTCCTTATAGGTTGTCGCGATCTTATCGTTCACTGAGATCGCCAGAAACAGCAACCCCGCCATAAAGCCTACGGGAAGGACCATGTATCCGTCGACCAGTCCCGTCACTACCGTTAAATCGTTCAGACAGACGGTGACAAAAAGAGTGATGCTGACGCAGGCAAAGAAAGCCTGTTTTTCAAAACCAGTTCGGTGAAGATGGATCGATGTCTTAATGACGAAGTAGATCAAAAAAATCATTCCCGGCAGGAATGGAATTGTCGTTCCCAACTGAACGGCATCAAGCGTATCTCCCAGTAAAATGGCTGGGCAAGCCACGAGACAATTGATCAAGAACGCAATGGAGAGCGGCCGGTCCATTAGTCCCTGCTGCCTAAGGGCAATGGAAAAAGCGGTGAAGCCTAGCCATAGTCCCAGATCAGCAAATTTTAGGACTGCCACTGGACTGCCATGTAATCCGAAAAAGCCGCCAACGGCGCCTAGGAAGTAAATCGAAATCAAAATGTTGGAAAACGAAACTGCCAGTGTCAAAGGCAAGGGGATACGGCCTAGGAAAATGACGAGAGTAAAAAATGCCATCACCCAAAGGCTGCCGACCGCCATGACATTGAGGGACTCCGACATCACGTTGAGCATGGGCCAGGAAGCGGTTTCCTTCGGAAAGGCGGCAAAGCGGGAAAAGTATTTTGAATCTGAGTAAACCGTCCACGTGAGGCTTTTGCCATCTTTGATCTGAGCGCAACTGAGGGAGGGGGCTCCATATAAAGAGCGCATAGTCTTAAACGTGGGATCTCCGAAGACGAGTAAATTGCGACCATCTAAGGAAAGCTCGTGCACCCCGAGAATCACAATGGGAAATTGAAGGTAGTGAGAGGGCGACTTTTGGCAACTCTCCACTAGGGCGGTGCTCTCCGCTTGGAAGACCATTCTTCCCTCTTTATTTTCCTGCCACGCACTTTTGATCAACCATTCGTGATTGTGGTCAGTGGGAATGCTCTGCACATGCAGTATCTGGGACAGGCCGAGCAGTAATGTGATGGCTAGCTGGTGCATGAAAGGGATTAAGCGGCGTCTGACTTATCCTCATCTTTACGCGGTTCGAACCCGACTTTCTCCATGGCCTTTTCGAGGATGCTAAGGACAAAATCTAAGTCTGAGATGGTGTGGGTCGACATCATCGTAAAACGAAACCGAGATTGGTTTCTGGCTACCACTGGGTACCCTACGGGAACTACATAGATGCCGTTCTCCCAAAACACTTGGTTCATTTTACCCACCGTTTCATCATTTCCGATGACTACGGGGACGACGGCACTTTCGTGATTTGGATCGATCGTAAAGCCTAACTCGCGAAGGCCCATCACGAAGTGCTTGATATTGGCCTGTAAGCGATTCACCAACTCTGGATTATTTCTGAAGATCTTCAAGGCGGTAAGGGCAGCGGCAGCCGTTGATGGGGGAATCGAAACGGAGAACATCAAAGATCGCGCAGAAAAATTTAACCAATGAATGACTTCTTTGTCTGCTGCGATAAACCCGCCGATGGCGCCAGCAATCTTGGAAAAGGTTCCCATGATTACGTCCACTTTGGCGTCAGGATGTTTGGCAGCGCATCCCATACCGTTGGGACCAATGACCCCAAGGGAATGAGCTTCGTCTAAAAATACGCGCGAGTTATGGGCTTTCGCTATTTTGGTAATTTCGGTTAATGGAGGGGCGTCACCGTCCATCGAGAACACTCCCTCGGTAATAACCAACGAGCCGACATGTTCGTCCCGATTCTCTTTGAGAAGTTTTTCAAGATGCTTCACGTTATTGTGTTTGAAGAATCGCGAAGTCCCTTTGGACATTTGCATGCCGTCCAAAAGAGAAGCGTGACAGAGCATATCTGCAATGAGCAAATCTTGAACGCCTGTGAGGGCGGGAACTGCGCCCACGTTGGCCGCATAGCCTGAGTTGAAAAGAATCGCCTTCTCGCGGTGTAAGAGCTTTGCGATAAAGTCACTAAGCTCCTCATGAATCTCGGTTAATCCAGAGATTAGCGGAGAGCCAGTGGAACCAAAACCGTATTGGTCGATAGCTTTCTTTGCCGATTCACAAACCTCCTCGGAAGAGGCGAGGCCTAGGTAGTCGTTAGACGCCATTACTAAGAAGTCGTTTCTGCTGCCACGTCGACGTTGGCGTAGTTTGACGCGTTCGCCTTTTGAAGGGAGTCGAATATTTCCGAACTGGTTTTTTGGGGATTCTACAAACTCTTGGTAATACACTTCGAACTGTTCGGCATGGGCGAATAGGTCGACATTGGATCGATTCATTTCTCGAAAATTTCTGAGGGAAAATTTCGAAGGGCTTAGCTCATAGTCGTAGCTTCCCTTCGAAGCATCCAGCGTCGTATCAAGATACCGACTTAAGAAACCATCGATAGGAACGCGCGAGTCAACTGTGGAGAAAGCGATGAACGTTTCATTCTTCTCTTCGCTTTGGATGATTCTTCTTACCACTAGTCTTCCAAGAGTTACTTCGTTTTCTCCACCGGAAATTTTCGAAGCAGGTACTAGATTTCCGATTTCGAGACCTTCTTCAGGAGGAAGTTTCCCTTTGAGAACTCCGCCGATTCCGTGAAGTGAAACGTTCTCAAGGTGAAGTTCGAGTCGCGACCCCGTGTAAGTTTCAACGAGAAGGATTATCTTTCCCTTCTCTTTAATGCTGAAACGTTTGGGACGCATCATTTTGCCGATGTCGCTCATGGGATCTCTCCAAATATATAGGCGAGGGTTGTGCCTAAACACATGCCACACCCTCTATGTTTTTTCGTCTTTTTTTGAGGCTAACTTGATGGAATTCGGAAATGATGACGAGTAATTAGCGCGTCGAGTCAAGTCGGCGCAGGTATGTTTGTTTTGGAGGTGGTAACGCGAAAGGTCAGGCTTGTGGCTGCTTCAAGCATAACGCGGGATTAATAAACCCACGATATACGCCGACAGCGTTTGCCCATTTGAGGCGGATGATCCAAGGCAGGTATAGCCAGACTATGGGTTTAGTACGGGTGAATTGGGTCAGGATGAGAACTACGTTGAGAAAAGCGATCACGGGAACGAGAAGGGCTGCCAGAGGCTTAAATTTTAAATTTTTCAAAAAGCCGTAGTAGCCGCCCTGAGGTTGTAGCGAAAGGGTGTAAGAATGCAGGCCCCAACGGTAGTGGTGCTTTTTGGCGGCAGCCAGTTCGTTGCGATCGAGATGAGTGACCACGATATCGGATTTCATCCAAAGCAGAAGTCCGGCCATTCGGGCTTTTCGGCAGAAGGCGACGTCTTCACCGGTGGCCAAAGACTCGTCGAAGAAACCGATATGGTGAAATGTATCGCTTTTGATGCTGATGTTAGTCGACGATAAATGAAGTTTCGCCGCGCCCGAAGAGGAATAGGGGACCGCGGTAAACCAAGAGCAAAATCCATCGGCCTTGCCCACAAAAGATTGTCCGCTTCCTTCAATCGCCCCGCCTAAAATATGAATGTCGGGATATTTTTTGTGAAAGAGAAGGTGACTCTCTACCCAATTCGTCGGGACGCGACAGTCGCTATCCAAAAGAAGGATAAGATCAGCGCCTTCCGAAAGGGCTCGTTTAATCGCTTTATTGCGAGCAGCGGAAGGACCCACATTAGTCTTTAACTCGATAAGTTCCAACGGAAGGTGTCTTCGTTGCGCTACTTGTCTGATTTTCTGAGTGGTGGTGTCGGTGCTACCGTCGTCGACGATATAGATCTTAAAGTTAGCGTAGGTCTGTCTCGCTAAACCACTGAGCCAACCGCTGACGTGCTCTTCGTTATTAAAGAAAGGACCGATGATAGCGATTTTTGGGTCCTGAGCCAAATCCGTGGCGCGCGCAGCATTAGCGGTCAAGTTCTACTCCTGCGATCAAAGGTTTGTAACTGGCGGGACGATACAGAATGCTATCGAGCATCGCGCAGTTGTGAGTGCAGTGGCATTTCTTATCTTGAATAAATTTTCTTTGCGCTTCCATTGCAGGACCAGCCCAGATCTGGCTCCAGGAATGTTGATTGATGTTTCCAATCGGAGGAAGCATTTCACAGGAGCTAACATCTCCGTTACCCATGACGACCGCGTGAGCTTTCCCCGCAAGACAGGGAATGACTTGGGTGCGCTTCTCAATCGTCGATAAACTGAGGTTCCAAAGATAGCGGTGATAATTTCGAAGCATTCTACTCGTGATCGAAGTTTGGCCGTAGTCGTATTGTCCCAAGATAGAAAAGATTTTTTCCTGGGCTTCTCGCAACTCGGGGAGTGAAGGGAGACCAAAGCTTGGATCCAAAGGATTTCCGCGCAATAGAATAATAGAATGGAAATCTGGCTTTTGCGTCAGCACGTACTCCATCAGAGGAATAAGTTCTGCGAAGTTCTCTTTGCAAAGCACGGTGTTAATTTTTACTTTTACGCCCGGAATTTGGCGGAGTCGGTGGAACGAGGTCCAAAGCTTATCCCAGCTTCCTTCTTCGCGAATTTTGTCGTGAGTCTCTTTGAGGCCGTCGATGCTAAGAGCTATCGTAAGCTCGCCCGTAATACGATTTCGAATTTTTTGTGTCATTTCAACGGTACGTTCGACCAGAAATCCGTTAGTAGGGATGGTCATCACTTCTGCTTTGAACGAAGCGCAGATTTCAACGATATCTTTTCTAAGAAAAGGCTCACCACCCCCGATATCCAACCAAAACATGGGGCCGACCTCTTTGCCCAGTTGTTGATATTTTTCTAAGGGGAGATCTCGTTTCGGCGAGAAGTCGATAAAGCAATGTTTGCATCTGAAGTTACAGTGGTTCGTCACGTGGACGATCAAATGCTTTAAATTTTGACGAAATTGATAATCGGCAAAGTGGGTAAGAAACATGGTGGCCTCGGAGTCTTAGAGTGGAATAGCGGTTCTATTATTTTAGCACGACCGGACTACCCCACATTTTTCTTTAGGGGCGGAGGCGGAGGAAGTTTTCCTCCTACGGGATTCGGCGCTGCGCCAGAGGGGGGTGGTGTAGCTCGCGGCGTCATTGGAATCACGGTTTTAGCTGGTGCCGCTCCCGCTGAAGCCGGTTTACTAGGTGGCGGTGGATCATTTCGCTTGGGCGCGGGTTTTTGCTCTGCTTAAGGGGTAGCAGGTACGGGTTTCGGAGCCGGTATCATCTCTTCGACCTCTGCGGGGCGAATATTCATTGCGGTCGCAGTGACTTGGTCCTCTTCAGAAATTAGATCCATTCCAATATTGATAGAGCCCTCGACCTCAGAAATATCGAGAGTACCTGGGCTTTCTTCTGATTCGGGGACATCATCGAAACTTAACGAGACATCTAAGTCATCGCCTGCGGAAAGAAGATCTTCTACTTCAATCGATGCTAACTCGGGAGCTGGAGCGGCGACGGCAGTTCGAGCTGGTGCCGCTACTGCTACTGCTGGCTTTGGTGCCGCAGCAACTGGTTGTGCGGTAGGCACGGGAGTTGTTTTGGGTGGCTCCGCTGCGGGCTTCACTAGCGGCGATGGTTTTGCTGCCGCTGCCGGGTTGGGAGGCAGCGCGGGCTTTCCTAAAGCGGGAGGCGCTCCTGCGCCTGCGGCATTAGGTAAAGGCATTTTAGGTGCGGTTGGTGCTGGCGTACCAAAAATAGAAGGAGCTGAAGATTTTTTGGGAGACGAACCTACTTTTCCTAGCAACTGACTAGGATCGTCGAGATGAGAGGCTGCCTCTTCGACGGTGACAATTCCTTTTTCAACGAGTTCCAGAAGATTTTGTTCCATCAAAACCATGCCGTCTTTGCGAGACGTTTGCATGATGGACTGCATTTGAAAGGTTTTTCCTTCGCGAATTAAATTTGAGATAGCGTGATTTACCAAAAGAATTTCGAAGGCGGCGACTCGCCCTCCTTTGTCGCATCGTTTTAGCAAAGCTTGGCTGATAACGCCGACCAGGGACTCCGCGAGCATGGTACGGATCATCGCCTGCTGATTGGCGGGGAAAGAATCAATGATACGATCGACTGAGGCGCCGGCGCCGCGGGTGTGAAGCGTTCCAAACACTAGATGGCCCGTTTCTGCGGCAGTTAACGCAAGACCGATGGTTTCGAGATCTCTCATTTCACCAACGAGAATTACATCAGGATCTTCGCGCAAAGCGTACGTCAAAGCGTCTGAGAAACTGAGGCAGTTAGCGCCGATTTCGCGCTGGTTGATTAGCGATTGCTTACTCGTGTGCACGAATTCTACCGGATCTTCTGCGGTCAAAATATGTAACGGAAAATTGGTATTGATGTAATTAATCATCGCGGCCAGGGTGGTCGATTTTCCCGAACCTGTGGGGCCTGTGACCAAGACTAATCCTTTAGGGGCCTCCGATAATTTTTTTACGGCCGGAGGAAGTCCCAGATCTTCTAGCGTGGGAATCTTGAACGGAATGGAACGCATAACGGACGCTATTCCACGTCGAGTCCATAAAACGTTAACGCGGAAGAAACCACAGCCCTCTACGCCATAACTTTTATCTAAGTTAAGGTGAGTCTGTAATCGTGCTTTTTCGTCTTCCGATAAGATCTCAAAAATCAATTTTTGCAGGTCTTCATTGCTTCTAATCTCAGGGGCATACGCGACTAAGTCTCCATCGATGCGCATGCGAACCGGTTCGCCAGCGGAGAGGTGAAGATCCGAAGCCTTCGTTTCGTAGGCGATGCGGAGAAGTTTATCTATTTCGGCCATCGGCGACCTCG
>JBBQIT010000226.1:0-6939 GCA_038325205.1 Bdellovibrionota bacterium | reverse complement strand
AGTCAGTATAAGCTAGCTCCAGTCCTTTCAACCGGACCGAACGAGCCTTGTTGTCCGCATCACCGATACGAATGAGGGGCTGGGTTTGGAAAGCGCTATGAGGAAGATTAAAGTAAACCGGGGAGGTTTCGTTTTCCGAATAGATTTTCCCGCCGCTAAGTCGCTCTTTAGCTCGTAAGAAATAAAAGAGGGCAGAGTTTTCTTGGTCGAGAAACCATTGGCCGGGACTACTTAAAAAGTTGCGATGGTTTTCAACAAAAAATCGATAGCCGTTGTTGGAAAGCCAGCCGTCGAATTCCCTTCGGCCAGAGTGATAAAGGACGCCAACTCGCAGATCCGAGAAAATAGGATCCAACCGGCTCCCCTCAATAATGCGGAAAAGATGGTTTCGTTGAGCCTCGAAAGTTTGCAGAAAGGTAATTTCAACACCGGGTATCACTTTAGGACTTTTGAAAAAGAAAGTTTGCCGACGGGCTGCCGAAAGGGGCACGCAGGAATAAGGTTGGCAACGCTGGTAGGCACTTTCGGATTTTGTGGGGAGGCCTGTCAGTAGCTCAGACGGAGAGTAACCTGAGACTCTTGCGGTGAGAGCTAGAACGTGAGGATCATTAGGTGACTTACTTCCTTGGAAGGCCAACTCATTGATTATTTCTTGTAGTCCTTTGTTTGAGTGACTTGCGACGAAAGCATTTAGTCCGGATGAATTGCCGTTAAAGTAGTGCGCGCGAAGATACTCGACAAAAGGCACTCCTTTTAATGAACCCACTTGAGAATCACCAACTCCCTTGGTGAGTAAGTACCCCTCAGCCGGAAAGCGAGACCTAGGTAAGGTTTGTCCGTGATTATCATAAAGAGAAGAAAAGGATCGGTAGGCCTGCGCCACGTCAGAAGAAAATTTCCATACTGCAACCCGATTCGTGCCGGGAACTGCTTGCCAGTCGCCAGTCATTGGTCGTGCCCCCGTGAGATAGCAACTCCCCGCTACGGTGCTGAGTTTTTCGATAGCTAAGGTTCCTTGGGGGCGAAAAGGGATGACCAGAGGTGCTCCGAGATTGTACCTCCCTGGGAGGAGACTGATGGTCACGTCCGCTGTCTCAAGGGAAGGCGCCGTCAAAAGTGAGATAGCTTTTCCGAGCGTCTGAAACGGAAAAGACTCACTAAGCCCGTCGTTCGCATCGTTGCCGTGCGAGTCAACAAAGAGCTGAATGGGATTACCTGCCTGCGCTTGCCAAGCTCCGACGCTAAACCCAACCAAGAGAACCTTAATCAGAAAGGTGAATGTGTTCTTCATACTATTATTGTGTGCTAACTCGCTGACGTGGTTTAGGGACAATATTGGCCAGGAAAACCCATTGAAGTAAGAGAGGTTTCTGGGGTGAGCTAGCCTAAAGCTCGCCGAGATAGGCCTTACGGACAGAATCGTTTTGGAGAAGGTTAGCTGAGACATCGGTGTGAACAATGTTTCCTACTTCAAGCACATAACCGCGATGAGAGGCACGAAGTGCTGCTTGCGCATTTTGTTCGACGAGAAGCACCGTCGTTCCCGAAGCGTTAATTCTTTTTATCGTCTCAAATATCGATTTCGTAATCTGCGGTGCTAATCCCAAAGAAGGTTCGTCCAAGATCATTAACTTGGGACGAGAAAGAAGGGCTCGGCTAATCGCTAGCATTTGCTGTTCCCCGCCAGAAAGCGTTCCTGCAATCTGTTTAGTCCTTTCCGAAAGTCTGGGAAACAGCGAATAGACCTCATCGAGATCCCCGGGTGCCAACTTGCGGATGAAAGCTCCCATCAAAAGATTTTCGTAAACGGTTAAGTTCGCAAAAATTCCGCGTCGTTCGGGAACGTGAGAGATCCCTAAGCGAACAATTTCGTGTGGCTTAACGTTAACAATATTCTTCCCGTTAAACTCGATCATTCCAGAGGTCGGCTTAATCAGTCCGGAAATTGTCCGTAAGATAGTGGTCTTCCCGGCGCCATTGGCTCCGATGAGCGTTACAATCTCTCCCCGTTCCACTTCGAGCGAAAGATCGTGAATGACTTGGATAGGCCCGTACGAAACATTGAGATTCGCGATCTTTAAGATCATGCGACCCCCAAATAGGCTTCGATGACTTTAGGATTGGATTGAATCTCTTTGGGCGAGCCTTGCGCAATAATTTCGCCGTGATCTACGACGACAATCCGCTCGCAGATTCCCATCACCAATTTCATGTCGTGCTCAATGAGAAGAATCGTAACGTTGTAACGCTTACGAATTTCGGCCACCGTCTGCATTAACCCGACTTTTTCTTTGCTGTTAAGTCCTGCGGCAGGTTCATCGAGTAATAAGACTTGGGGATGTGTTGCTAAGGCCCTGGCAATTTCTAAACGCCTTTGCTGGCCATACGAGAGACTTGCGGACCTTTCTTGTTCGCGACCTGAAAGGCCCATGAGCGCCAAGTATTCTTTGGCCTCATCACACATGGCCTTCTCCCCTTTTTCGAAACGGTTATTGCGCAATATCGCATCGAGGTAACCGTAGGG
Source organism: Bdellovibrionota bacterium (assembly GCA_038325205.1). GTDB lineage: Bacteria > Bdellovibrionota > FAC87 > UBA2466 > UBA2466 > JBBQIT01. The sequence continues at coordinate 4,415 of JBBQIT010000226.1, read as the reverse complement.
AGCACGCATGTGATACGAAATGATGACGTTTTGAAGCACCGTAAGATCTGGCATCAAGCGGATATTCTGAAAGGTACGAGCGATGCCACGCTTGGCAATCTTGTAAGGGGGAAGGCCTCGCAAAGCTTCTCCGCCCAAAGTCATGGTACCGCTGTCAGGCGAATAGACTCCGGTAATTAAATTAAAGATGGTCGTTTTACCGGCTCCGTTAGGACCAATGAGTCCCACAAGCTCCTTGGGGGCAAGCTTTAGACTAAAATCCGAGACGGCTTTCAAGCCGCCAAAAGAGATCCCGAGCCCGCTGATATCGAGCTCTTGTCCCTGTGGATGTTCATGTCTCGTGGCCACTTGTCTTTATTCCTTTTAAAGCACTTCCGCTTGATTCAAGACGGCGTTCTTTTTGGGCTCAACTCTTTTTTTTTTAAATACCTGCCAGACTTCTTGAAATCCGAAGAGTCCGTGCGGGCGTACTAACATCACTACGATCAAGACCAGTGGGAATATAACCAACCGGTATTGGCTGAAGCCGCGAAGCACTTCCGGAAGCACGGATACGATGATAGCGCCGATGATTGATCCGCTTAGACTTCCCATGCCCCCGATGACCACCATGATGACAACTTCAACGGAGCGCGTGAAGTTGAAAGTGTTTGGATCGATAAAACCTTGGTAATGGGCGAAAAGCCCGCCGGCAATTCCGGCGAAAAAGGAGCTGATCACGAAAGCTACAATCTTATAGCGAGCGACGTTGATGCCCATCGACTCGGCTGCGATCTCATTCTCACGAATGGAAATAATCGCTCTTCCGGCGCTCGATCGGACGATGCGCAAGAGAATGATGAAAGTGAGGGTAGCAATTAGATAGACCCAAAAAAAGTTCGAAACTCTGGGAATGGCGGGCAATCCACGGGCGCCTCCCACCTCGGGAATATTTAAGAAAGTGATTCGAATGATTTCGCCAAATCCAAGTGTTACGATGGCCAGATAGTCACCACGCAACCGGAGTGACGGAAGGCCCACCAAGTACCCTGCCACTGCCGCGGCCAATCCTCCGGCCAAGATAGCGACGGCGACGCCGGGACCTGATTGAAAAAAAGGAATTTGCAGAACGGTGGTCAGAAAGGCGCTCAAGTAGGCGCCTACTCCCATAAAACCCGCATGTCCCAAAGAGAACTGACCGGCGCAGCCGTTCACCAGATTCAGACTGAGCGCTAAAATAATAGCAATGCCGCAGTTGATGACGACCCGAAGGACATAGGGATTTATGGTCTCTTCTAAAAGAAGATTGAGTCCAAACAGCGCTCCCACGATGAGGACGAATGCCCCCAATTGCTTAAGCGCGTTCATACTTTCTCCCGTCGCAACACACCGAAAAGACCGGCGGGTCGAAAGAGGAGAATTAAAATCAAGATTCCAAAGGCAATAGCGTCTCGAAAAGAGGCCAGTCCGTAATAGACGACAAAACTCTCCGCGAGCCCCAGTACGATGCCGCCGATGGCAGCTCCGGTAATACTTCCGATGCCGCCGAATACGGCAGCAACGAACGCTTTGATGCCTAAGATGACGCCCATCATGGGTTCAATCTTTGGGTACGAAAGCCCATAGAGCACCGAAGCTACGCCGGCTAACGACGAGCCCATAATAAAAGTGAACATGATGATGCGATCCGTGGGAATTCCCATCAAGTTGGCGACCTCGAGATCGAAACTTACCGCTCGCATGGCGTTGCCAAGTTTGGTGTGTTTCACAATCCATTGGAGTGTGAACATCAGAACAAACGAAACGACGACGACGAGAACCTGGATATTATTTAGCGAGACATCATTTTCGCCAAAAAGCGACTGGGTCTGAATGAGCGCCGGAAACACTCGAGGGTCAGAACCAAAGACAACCTGCCCTAGGTTTTCTAAAAAGAGAGAGACGCCAATCGCAGTGATAAGAACATTTAAACGTGGCGCTTTGCGAAGCGGGCGATAAGCGATCCGCTCGACCGTAAGGCCTACGGCAGTGCAAAACATCATCGAGCCAATCATTACGATGCACGTGAGTAAGATGGAGGAGTTTACTCCCGCAAACCACGCCGCAACGTAGATGCCCGCGAAAGCGCCCAACATAAAGATGTCGCTATGGGCGAAGTTGATGAACTGAAGCACCCCATAGACCATCGTGTAGCCCAGAGCGACGAGCGCATATACGCTCCCCTGGGCTAGCCCGTTGATGATGTTTTGAATAAAACTCTGCAACTTAAGGATTGACCGTAGTTACGAAATCGAACTTGTTGTCGCCCACTACTTTGAGAACAACAGCTGGTTTTACGGCATTTCGTTCGGCATTGATCGTGATTACACCGGTAACACCCTGAAAGTTTGCGGTGGTGGCGATAGCATCTCGAATTGCCTTAGTCGACGTGTCCGTTGCGCGTTTAATGGCGTCTACGGCGACTCCGCCGGCGTCATAGCCCATCGCTGCTAGAGCATTGGGCGTTTCGCCGTTGTAGCGAGCACGGTAGTTTTTCACGAAACTTTCGACGAGTCCGCCTTTGGCGTCCGGAGAATAATGGGTACTGAAATAACTTCCCAAGATGGCTTTTCCACCGATTTCCGTAAGTTTTTCGCTATCCCAACCGTCGCCGCCCAAAAGGGGCGCCGAAATGTTCAGCTCTTTGGCTTGTCGGGCAATCAGACCGACTTCGGTGTAGTATCCGGGAACGAAGATGACGTCGGGTTTCTTTCCCTTCATCGCCGTAAGCTGCGACTTGAAGTCCACATCTCCGCCGGCGTAGGAAGTATCGATTACGATCTCTCCCCCCGATTTTTTAAACTCTTCTACGAAAAAATTGGCCAAGCCAACGCTGTAATCGCTCTTAGTGTCGCGAAAGATAGCGGCCTTTTTCAGTTTCAAATTATTGAGTGCGAATTTTGCCATTACCGATCCTTGGAAAGGATCAATGAAACAAACTCGGAAGATGTAGTCGCCAATCTGAGTCACTTTAGGATTCGTGCTGGAAGGGCTGACCATCGGAACTTTGTATTGTTGCGCGATCGGAGCCGCTGCGATCGAACGGGAGCTAGCTACTTCGCCAATAAGGACTGAAGCGTTAAATTGGGTGATGAGCTTCGTTACAACGGTTACCGCTTCATCAGATTTACCCTGATCATCTTCGCTGATGACTTTGATCTGTTTGCCTTTGACTCCGCCGGCCTTATTGACCTCGTCTACGTACATCAAAAGGCCTTTGTGGGTTGCTTGTCCGAAAGTACTTTCGGAACCTGTCATCGAGCCGTATTCGCCGAAAATAATCTCGTTAGAAACCGCTGCTGTCTTATCCGACTTCTTGGTACACGCGGCTGACCAAAGCATTGCTACAGCGGCACTCGCTAGGAGAAGGTTTTGGCCGATTCTGAATCTTTTTATAGTTTTCATTAAATTTTTGTCCCCCGATGACGGTCTAGGGATAAGTAGTCATCCCGTCTTTGCTTTGTCAATTTGTTGTATTGACACCGGTATTTCGGTCCCAATAAGTTGATTCAATGGAAAAAGTCGAAAATCCAGCCTTTGAGACCTCGCTCAAGGATCTGGAACAGATCGTAGCGGAGCTTGAAAAGGGGGAGCTTCCCCTAGAGAGCCAATTGAAATCGTTCGAAAAAGGGGTCGCGCTGTCTCGAGAATGCATGAAACGCCTTGAAGAGATCGAACGCCGGGTAGAGGTTTTGATCCAGGGCGGTGATGGAAAGCTTTCGACTTCAACTTTTGACGCACCCTGCTCGTGAGTCCTTTAGCCTACTACTTATCCTCGGGCTTCACCGACAACAATTGACACTCCTGAGCCCGTGACCTTATGTTTGGACGGTTCTCTTTTTGTTTCAGTGGCTTATTACTCGGTTGCGCCCTGTTCCAGTCCTGTCCACCGTTCTATGGTGCACCGGCGCGCTAAGGGTGTTCCTTAGCGATCAGTCTTTGTGGTAGGAGATGCTGTGAATTTTGAAACGTATAGTGAAAAACGAATCGTTCAGATTAACGATTACATCGACAAGAGTCTTGCCCACTATCGGAACACCGTCTCCCAAAGATTTTTGCCACTTCTAGAAGCCATGCAATACAGCCTTGCGGGCGGAGGAAAAAGACTTCGGCCCCTTTTGGTTTTGGCTTCGGCGGAGTGCTTAGGGATCAACCCCGAACACGTGATGCCGGGCGCATGCGCGATTGAATATGTTCACACCTACTCGCTAATCCATGACGATTTACCGGCCCTTGATGACGATGATACGCGAAGAGGCAAGCCTTCAAGCCATAAGCAGTTTGGCGAAGCGGTCGCCATCCTTGCCGGCGACTCGCTTTTGTCGGAGGCCTTTGGCCAGATGCTTTCGCTAAGCGAGGGCAACCATTTTAGTCCGGCTCACGTGCTGCGTGCGATC
>JBBQIT010000225.1:0-6975 GCA_038325205.1 Bdellovibrionota bacterium | reverse complement strand
AATCCCCAATGCCGTCCGATATTGACGGGATATCCATAGAGAGGCTCGCCATGTTTTTCGACAGCGCCTTCGTCTATTAGATATAAGAAATGGGCATCCGAGGCGTGGGGGCAAAGATGGAGAGTCAATAGAAGGGTCACGCTGACGAGAAGCCAAGGGCTTTTCAAATGATTGCGCAGGAAAGGTCTCCTCTTCGCTATTAGGGCCGTTTCGGTCCATATACCCCAAAGCCGATTTAGGACAAAGGCCTTTGAGGAATTCCCGCTGCTTGGAGGTGCCTGGCGACCTCGATGAGGTAGCTTTCAAGCCTATCTTCATACCTGACGCTTAGATTTCATCCTGTGGACTCTTCGTCCTAATCCACCGTAATGATCGCCTGGAAAGAGTTCGTAGTGCCCGATGACACCGTGGTTGCACTGGTGGAAACGGTGAGGAAGCAGCTAGAGCTTGCCGCCGACTCTGGACCCATCACCCATTCACTTGCGAATCCAGAGCTGGTAAATACGAAGGCCATCTTATCTTGACCTGCGCTGCAACTGGTTGGAATCGTGAGTGGTGAACCGCTGAAGTCGAAATCAGTCATATCCCCTTGAGTACCTGCCCCTATGGTACTTAGCGAGAAGGCGGAAACTTGGTGGGCATAGGTTGCCGGCGTACTACCGAGGAGAGTTCCCGTTGTCGGCGCTCCCCCATGGGTAACGCAGGAATAAGCGGAAAGGGTAATGGTCCCTACATATGCCGTTCCGCCTAAATTCGCGTTGGCCGGATCCTGCAAAAACAGCGGGACCTCGATCTTCGTAATATGGTTACCCGTGAGCTGTGTAAGATAAGAAATGGGATAGTTGGGGGAAGCGTTGTGAATCTGGTAGGCCGATTGATTTCCAATCGAACCGGCGTAACAATTCATTCCGCCCAGCGGTGAGGCAGAATCTTCGGCAGTGGCGTTAGTGCTCCCGATGGTGTTGACGGCCGTCACCATAAAGTAATACGTCGTTCCAAAAGTTAATCCTGTGATGGTAGTTGGACTCGTGGCGGCGGTACTAAACGTCGTACCGTACGTCCCAGTCGTAGTGCCGTACTTGACGGTATAGCTATCCGCTCCCGTTGATGTCGCCCAACTCAAGTCGACTGTGCCGATTCCCGCAGTGGCAGCCGAAATGGTGAAAGCGGCTGGCGCAGTCGTTGCCGGTGCGGCAGCAGTCGTAGTGGTGGCTGCCTTATTTTTGCAACTCAGAGTGGTAAAAAGTATCGCCAACACTAATACACCTGTCGTGACCGTGCGTTTCATTTTCATTCCCTTTTTTGAGTGCGAATTTGGTTTGAGACCAATAGTTTATCCGGATTGGCGCTGAGCTGCGAGAGAAATGGCGGGCGCTTTATTCATTGAATGGGTCTTCAAGGAGCAATGAGGCGAATGGTGAACGGGTAGTAGGTTCCTGCGCAGTAGATGTGACGAAGGAATTCTTCTGGGCCTCCATGATTGGCTCTTCGATAGAGGTCTGTCGTTCCTTCTATGAGAGTTCCTGCTTCGCTTAAATATTCAAGAACGGAGGGGGTAGAGGCCGAGATCACTTGGGTCATATCGAAAGTGATGGAGGGATCGATTAGCAGAAGTCGGATCATGGCGCTTCGAATTTGTTTGGTGGAATTTATTAGGGCAGGGTGAGTCCCAACCCCCGTTTTAACTTCGCGCACGCGGTATCGGATCGGGCCTGTTTTCGATTTAATGAAGGTTAAGAAATCTGGGTTGAGCGGGGTGTCCTCCTGTGCTTCGCGATGTGCGATTCTTGGATCAATGACAGCAGCGACTCCTCCGACTCCAACCCCCAGGAAGGTTTCCCCTTCGAGGCTTAACCATTGAGCTGCTTTGATTTCGAAGTCTTCCTCTTCGGGCATGGAGTTATTTTTATCACCCCAGAATTCGAGCCAGGGTCTCCCGCCGTTTAAGAACATATTACCGTGCCGGGCGATGGCGTTGATGCCAAATTCAGAAAGGGTTTGTACGGTCTTGGAGGCGTTGCCTAGACGAGAATCTTCTTTTCCCATCGGATAACTAGGGATTCGGTTTAATCCGCGGGGAAGGACTAAGTCGAGTTGGATCTCCTGAAAACGAAGAGCAAAGATGAAACTACTCAAGGTCGGGAACTCAGACTTCTCGATGGTTGCCGCTGCGGCGATAAGGTCCCCCCGAGCGATCGTTCCTCTGAGGATCGTGACCAGATGTTGTGCCGTCAGATCGCCCCGTAGATTTGGATCACGCTCCCTTCGAACGTAGGCAACAGCCATATCTCGAATGAGTCCTAGCGTCTCCTCGGCGGGAGTATTTGCATGCCGCTCTAGTCGATCGATCGTCTCGCCAATCACGTCGTACCATCTCTGAAGGAGCAATATCCCGTCAGCCTTAATCTGACGAAAGCTCGCGTTAGCGAAAGCGAGAAGATCGCCAGTGGCATTCAATTCAACGAAGTTGCCGCATTCACCGCTGTCATTGGGCGTGGGGCCGTGGGCAAGGGCGCGCCAAGTAAACAGAGCAAGGAGTAAACCTATGTAGCTTCTATTTCGCACGGGGTTGGTCGGATACCATAGAAACGGGAAATTCAAAAGAGAGTCTAAGTTAACCTGTTAATAACATTTAAGTAATCGCTTACGGTTTAGCTATGGCTCCCGATGTTACCAATAGTCGACTGACCCCTTTTCAGGGATTAGGGGGTAAATAGCCAGCGATAAATTTGCCTCATAGTCTCGTCGACTCCGAAATCGCAGGTGATGGAAACGTTTATGAACTGCACCAATGACTTCTTAAGATTTTTCAACGTATCGGGCCTGCCGATGACTTCTAGAATTAGTCCCCGATCTGCTTTAGATAAGCTACAGAATCCGGCTTTTTGATAACACGAGAGATGAGTGTCGAAGGCCCATGCTTCCATGCGTCGGCATGAGGTGAGGTGTTCGGGGCTATTCGCCAGCGCTTCTTGCAAACATTGGGAAGTTTTCACTGACCATTTCTTTAGCGGCTCATTCCACTGATTTCGAGCCTTAAGGAACTCCCCGCAGTAGCGGTAACCGAAAGAGATAAGGTAGTCGCTTCCTTCGTTTGAATTTGTCGCGCACTTTAGATCTCTTTCGAGGTCGACGTAAAAATTGCAGGTGAGGGCGTCTGGCGTTGGAGGTGCTACCGCGGAAAACGAAGATAACCCTAGGCTCCCCGAAAAAAAACAGAACAGCAAAAAACACAACAGCCGCACGAGGACTTTCATTTCAAGCTCCTTGTCAGGTTTTCGGCTTTTTGATCCAGCGTTTAAAGAAGGCTGGTCGGTATAAGAAAAAAAGAAAAACTTTTACGCAGAGTCCGTCGTAGGTTTCACGGTAGGGGCGGAGCCATGCCCCCCAGCGGTCGTAGTCTGTAATGAGAAATCGGGGGGGTGTTTTGGGGACCAACTCCGAAACATAGGCATGTTTTTTCATCTGGCTCACGAGAGCGGGATCTGTCATTCCCATCTTTTCATAGCCACTAAGGATCTTTTGTAAGTAGACTTTGGATGGCAAAAGATTCGGAGTGAAACGACCGGCGAAATAGTAGAAGACGGTCTTGTTTTCTATGACGAGCGTGCCCTTATGATATCGCTTCAAAGCGATACAGGCTTCGTAACAGTCCATGATCCGTTCATCGATGCGAGGAATGGTATAGACCATTCCATAAACATAACTGCCCTGGCTCTTTTCCATAGACCCCATTCCCATGCCGATAAATGGGACCTCTTGGCCAAACGACAGTTTGAAATCGGGGACGCGCGCCGGAAACGAGGCTAGCATCGTCATCCCGCGAGTCTCCATATTGGCAGGATCGAGATTTCCTCCGTAGGCGAAGTAGTAAGTCGGACGTCCACGATACCCGACCGCTTTTAGGAGATGAAAGAGCTCGAAAGACATCCGCCAAAGAAAAAGCCGCCACATGGCCCGAACCTAACCCGTTGTTAGCTTAAAAGGTAGAGCGTGAAAGTAGATGGGCACCTTTAGGGAGGGTAGTGTATAGAAGTCAGATGTTGCCCCCGATTCTTACCTTTAATGAACGCTTTGGCCCGATTCGGTACTTCATGGCGCCTATGGCCGGGATTACTGACGTTGTCTATCGGACGTTGATTCGGGAGATGGGTGCGCAAGCGGTCGTTTCGGAGCTTTTATCGGCCGAAGGCTTAGTTCGTGGGGGCCAAAAGACCCGGGACCTAATGCGCTTTGGGGAATACGAACGGCCTGTTGGGATTCAACTATTCGGTCATGAAGTCGAAAGGCTTACGGAAGCGGCCAAAATCGTAGAGTCCGAAGGGGCTGATTTCGTAGATCTCAATCTTGGGTGCCCCGTTAAAAAGGTCGTCTGTGATGGAGCCGGAGCTGCTTGGCTCAAAGAGCCGCAAAAATTGGGTGAGCTTCTCACCACTATGAAATCCAAACTTAGAATTCCGCTCACCATTAAAGTCCGAACGGGTTGGGATTCCGAATCGGTGAACGTTGAAGAGATTGTTGGCGTCGCCGCCAAAGCCGGTTGCGCGTGGGTAGCGATTCATGGAAGAACTCGCGCGCAAGGTTATGCAGGCGTTGCTGACTGGGAATTGATCCGAAGGGTTGCCATAGAAAGTCCCATTCCTATCATCGGTAACGGCGACATTATCAAAGCACAAGACGCGACGATGCGTTTAGAAAACGGTTATGCGAATGCTGTGATGATTGGTCGTGGGGCTTTAAAAAATCCTTGGATCTTCCAAGAGATTTTAGGGATCGCTCCCGAAAGCCGAGAATTTTTAAAACTCATCGAGCGGCACTTTGAATTAGCCTTAGAGATGAAAGGCGAGACTCGCGCGTATCTATCTTTGAAAAAATTTATGGGATGGTACGCTGCTGGTTATCGATTCTCTTCCCAGTTTCGAAGTAAAATCTTTCAAACTCGCGATCTAGCAGAGTTAAAATCCATTTGCTTTGATTTCTTCTCTGGATTATCTGCTGACGATAAAGTGGCCGACAATCAGCCGTTCTTAATGGGTGGACACGGCTGAACAGCCTTTGAGGCGATAGAGGCGAATCGTAGATCTGCGAAAGTTCTGCCGGGGATTCAAGCGAATGAGAATGGCCTCTAAGATTCCCGGTTTAAAATCCCCCAATTTTTCCATCTTACTTTCAAAAAGAGTAGTTTCCGTTCGGTAATCGTCTCGAACGGCCACTCCGTCTTCGCAACGAATCAAACGGAAATCAAAACTGCTATCCGCGACCTTCCACTCAAGCTTTCTTCCGACATAACCTTCGGGAACGATGACTAGGGTATTGCCGACGGCGTGGATGCGGGTGAGTTCGGGATGGCTATGCAAATATCTTCCTACCCCCACGACATTGGATTGAGCGACGTTAAAAGAAGTAAGCACTAGCAATAGGAAATTTAAGCCAAGAAAAATCCCCAGCCGGATCTTGGCCTTTCTTTCGATGAGCCATTCGCCAATCGGCGCGAACAACATGAGGAAGCAGGGAATGATGGGCGCCATAAACCTCTCCTCTTTATGAGGAACGGCGCTGTGGACCACAAGAAAAGCTACGAAGTAGAGCAAGACAGGAACTAAGGGGAGGTATCTTTTTTTTGGATCGAAACCGCGATAACTCATCCAAAGCAGCGGGGGAAACGTCATCGCCAAGAAAAGTAGAGCGTACGTGTAAAAGGGCGTTACTCCGAAAGAAGATCCGTAGGCAATGTTGTAAGCCCAGTACGCTCGGAGGGATCCGTGAAAAGTTCCCCGCATTGCTTTATCAAGAAGCCCGGTAATCAGAAGCATCATGACGCCGGTAAAGGACGCCCACCCGAGGTCCTGAAAACGCTTTTTAATTAAAGGAAGGGCCAAGGCTGCCAATACGCAGACGGCAGCTTGAAACCGAAAGAGGGCCGCTATGGCCAAGAGCACGACGGCGAAGCATAACGACCCTGTATTTTGTCGAAACCAATATCGGGTCGCCCAATAGGCGCTCAACGTTAGATAGGGAATAGCTAAAGACTCGAACATGGGGCGAGTCAAAAAGAGGGGGCTAATGAAGTAGAATCCCACCAAGAAAAGGGAGACTTTTTCGACTAAAGTCCCTTTCGAAGAGGTTAGCCTATAGATTCCCACCGCGGTAAACGCGACGGTGCACCAGCTAAAAATGCCCAACATCACTAGGGCAAACCGGAGCTGGTTGCCAGGGTCTGAGAGTCCCAGAGAGCTCGCCAGCCGAGTCAAAACGGAGACGTAAAGGGTCGGGATAGGGCTTCGAATAGAGGCATGATTGATGAGATCCGACGCCGATTCCACTCCTGCCGGGATGATTCTGCCAATCATTTCAGGATAATCGTCTAAGCCGATGATCCCGATATTGACCATGCCCGTAGCGACGATAAGGCAAAGTCCAGCCACGAAAAGCTTTCGAGTTGTGAGTTTTGGGATGACCACGGGCATCAGTTTAGGCGAGGTAAATGGCTAATTCGAGCGGAAAGAGATCTCTATAGCGAAGAACCCAGTTTTTGTTTAGTCTACGAAACCAATGGGCCTAAAACTCAAATGGTTTCTCATCATACTTCTGCTCATCCCTTGCTGGGTGATTGGGGCGAAGTATGTCATCGATCTTCCCACTCTCTATCGTTCGGTGAAGGCCGCAGACCTTGGACAATGGGGCGAAGTCTATTCCCCTTCCGTGGGATTGCAGCAGGTGATCGACGGGCAGGTTTATCCTTCGGGGCGCTTTTTTTATCCGCCTTTTGCGTTAGTGATTTTTGGCTTTTTAGGATTTCTTCCCTTCATCGCAGCGAAATGGGTATGGCTAGCACTGCAAACCGCCTGCTTTTTCCTCTTCTGGCGTTTAGTAGATAAGCTCTATCCTTTCCTCACTCGTACTAAACTCGATTGGCTTTGGATCGTGGCTTGGGTTGTGGCCATCAATCCCGTGAATAACAATTTTCAAAGTAAC
>JBBQIT010000224.1:0-6975 GCA_038325205.1 Bdellovibrionota bacterium | reverse complement strand
GTGACGGTAGAGTCGACTTAAGAATCTGACAGGTGAACCTATGAGTGAGATCGGTAAGAGTCCAGATCATTTGATGGCGCCACCAACGCCACCAAAAGGCAAGGAAGCGATGGGCAAGGATGATTTTATGAAATTGCTCATGGCGCAGATCCAAAATCAGGATCCTTTGAAACCAATGGAAGGTCAGGAGTTCGCAGCACAGCTGGCGCAATTCAGCTCGCTCGAAAAATTGACCAACATCGGACAGGGGATCGAGACGATGCATTCTGGTTTCGGTGAAGAGACCAAACTGCAAGCGTTAGGGATGATTGGAAGACGCGTCCAAGCCAGTGGAAACGAACTGGATCTCCTCTCGGGAAATCCTGTCGCCCTAAATAATACTCTCCCCGCTGATGTGAAACCCACGAAAGCTACTATCGTAGATTCCGCGGGAAAAGTAGTACGAGAGATCACTTTCACCGAACGCGATGGAAAAGCTATTACTTGGGACGGCAAAGATCAGGATGGCATGGCCTTGCCCTCCGGCAAGTACTCGGCCCGGTTATACGGTGTGAACGGTAGTGGACAAGCCCAGACCGCAAGCGCTGATATCACTGGAACCGTTACTGGTGTGGAGTTAGTTGGCAAGAATGCGGTACTGCTCGTTGACACGCCTTCAGGATCGAAAAGTCGAATCGACATGAGAAAAGTGACACAGGTGTCCGCTGATCCGAGTGCGATTTCCGTCGCACCCGCGAAAACGGGCGATCAGCTGAAGGCCAAGGCCCCGGGGATAGTTATCCCTGTGGCTGCGGCCAAGGCTGAAAACGAAGGCGAGTTAGAAACCGAGAAAGAGATGCCTCGGCTTGAGATTCCCATGGCAGAAATGAATGCAGAAACCGCGGAGGCGTCGGAGGAAGGTATGCCAATGACGAACTTCGCGAACGCTCAGTCATTTATGTCAGGTGGATCTTCTCGCATTCCATTGGAGAGCAGAAAGCCATGAGCGTATCGGATATCTACCGCGCTCTAGGGGGAGGAGTCGTCCAGCCCCAGACTGATGTTAGTAGGCCGGGACTTAATAAGTCTGAGCCGAAAAAATCGGGGCCGTCCGAGTTCGACTCTCTATTGAATAACCAAGTGAATCTTTCGCAGCACGCGGAAACGCGGATTCGCTCGCGAAATCTTCCTTGGACTGCGGAAATGCAAAAAAGAGTAAGTCAGGGAATTGATTCTGCCGAGGCCAAGGGCAGCAAAGAGACTCTGATTCTAGCCGACAATCTCGCCATCATTGCGAACGTGAAATCGCGGACTGTAGTTACTGCGATGGAGCGTGACCAAATGAAAGAAAAGATATTCACCAATATCGATAGTGCAGTTCTCGTCTAATTTCAGATTTACCTCTCTTCCCGCCGGAAGAGGGTTTTACAACTAAAGGTCCAAAGCTGGCCCGTGATTTTTTTTCACGGAAGCTTTGGTTGTATTTAATTTCGACTAATTTTGCGCCATGCAGGATTAGATCAACCAAGGAGCCATTCATGGGCGTCATCGCGTCTATGTCCACAGCGATCTCTGGTCTTGAGGCCAACGGTCAAGCATTAGCCATCATCTCCGACAACATCGTTAACGCAAACACCACGGGATTCAAAGCCTCGCGCGGCGAATTCCAAAACGTTCTCGCCCAAGATTTCAACGGGGGCGGAGGTTCTGAAATTGGTCGAGGCACCAGCCTCGATGGAGTCACTGGGCTGTTCACTCAAGGCTCGGTAGGTCGTACCGATCGAAGCACCGACGTAGCCATTAACGGAAACGGTTTTTTCGTCGTGAAAGGTGACAATCGCGGTCTATCATTTACCCGCGATGGAAGCTTTCAGTTCGATAAAGATGGATGGTTGACTACGTTAAACGGCCGTAAAGTCCAAGCTTATCAAGCGAGCTCGGATGGTAAGGTCACGGCAAAATTGAGCGACATTCGAATCCCGTTCAATTCCATTCCGGCTAAAGCAACTAATCACATCGACCTGCATGTAAACTTAGACGCCAGAACTCCAATCTCCCCCGCTTTAGATGCTATGCGTCCGGATGAGACCTCTAACTTCACGGCCAGTGTGCAAGTTTTCGATTCTATCGGAAATGCACATCCGGTCGGTGTGTACTTCAACCGAAAGTCAAATACCGAATGGGAATGGTCAGCTCTTACTGACGGTTCCAACTTGCAAGGGGGAAAAGCGGGAATGCCTGAGGCTTTAGCTAAAGGAAAACTCACTTTTGATCAGGACGGCAAATTAGTGGATTCAGAGCAGTCTTTGGAAAACACGACGTTCGTCAACGGAGCCATCGCCAATCAAAAACTCAAATTTGAGTTTGGCGGAACTCCGGAGGCGGGCAGCAAAAACAATGTGGACTTGGATGGAACTACGATGTTCGGTTCCAAGAGTTCCTTGTTCCGCAACGGCCAGGATGGCTGGGCGGCTGGATACTTAACCGATACTCTGATCGATGAAGACGGCGCTATTAGCGGCGTTTACACCAACGGTCAGAATAAGTTGTTAGGCCAGTTGGCTCTTGCGCGATTCGACGCCACTGAGAAGCTCTCGAAAATAGGAGAAAACCAGTTCCGTGAAACCGTGGGTTCCGGTCAAGCCTCGATTGGCCGACCGAACTCCAACGGACGCGGTTCGGTGATGACCCGCAGTCTTGAAGCCTCAAACGTCGATATCGCAAAGGAGTTCGTGCAGATGATCAAAACCCAGCGCGGATTCCAGGCAAGTGCGAAGTCTATTACCACGGCGAACGAGATGTTGGATGAAGTCATTAACATCCGTCGAGGCGCTTAATAGCTAGCGACTTAATATAATTTCTGAATGAGGGCCGTCGAGATTCTCGACGGCCCTTTTCTTTTGCCTTAGGCCAAAGATTGTTTCCGTCTTCGCCTTTGGCTACGACGGGACAGGTCACCTTAACGGATTCGAAATGGCAAAAGCTTCACGTTTTAATGTAATGAATCGCAGGCAGGTTTCGGTAGTCTTCGTTAAAATCCAATCCGTATCCGACCACAAATTTATCTTCGATCTCTTTCCCAATGTAATCCACATTCACAATGACCTGGCGGCGACTCGCTTTATTGAGCAGGGTGCAAGTTTTTACGGACTTCGCTCCGGCAGATCTCAGTTTCTGAATTAGGAAAGATAACGTTCTTCCTGTGTCGATAATTTCGTCGAGTATGAGAACGTGTTCGTCTTTTGGAGTTTGTTCCAAATCCTTCAGCATATGGATCTTGCCGCTCGATTCTGATCCCGAGCCATAGCTGGCTAGCCGAATCATGTCTAGACGAACGGGAACTTTGAGCTCACGGATAAGATCGGAGGCGAATAGGATAGCGCCCTTCAGAATCACGATCACCTTAAGAGATTCATTGGGCTTAAGCGTCGAAGCGTAATCTAACGACAGCTCGCGTCCCAGTCGTCGAACCGTATTACTTATCTCTTCTCGGGAAATAAATTCGTGTAATTCGTGCGCCACCGGTTACGTCCTCATTTTGGAAATGGCATCCTTTATCTTTCCGATGCCGTTAAAGCCCATGTTTCCTAAAAACTTCATAAAAGTGGGTCCCCCCAAAGGGAGAACGCTAAAGTAGCCGTGGCGAAGCAGATCGAAAGGTCCTATATGAACCTTAGCGACCACGCGATAAGCGGGGTCGGAGTGTGCCATCAGTTTTAGAATCTCAATTCCGACTTCGCCGACTTCTTCTGAGGTAACCGCAGTCAGGGTTTGGATGCCCGGGCCCGGAATCCAAAAGCTCATATCCGGCTTTTGGGGAACCTCTTTAAGAACCACAGCGCTTCCGTTTTGCTTGGTCAAAGTCACGGGCCCTTTGCCATCAAGGTGAATCGCGATAGTGATGCCATCCCGCAGTGGGCGAGTTGCCCTTTGTGCGACACCCCGTTCGAAAAAGCGCTGGATAGAGGCAAAATGGTCTTCGATGACGTCTGTAGACATGAGAAGCCTTATATCATGCGATTCCCGGAAAAACCAAGAGCCTGGGATTTGGCATTTTAAGGCTTAGCCTTCTGTAGATCGTCGTAGTTGATAGGTAGTTTTTCCTTACCGAGACCCTTAGCTCGGTCCGGTTCAAAGCCCTCGACGATGGCTTGCGAAGGGTATTGGGTAATTTCGTCGGCGCGTTTGGTTTTATGTTGAATCTGATTCCTATTAATCTGGTCGGCCGTTACTTTAAGCGTTGGCAAACGGGACTGGATATCCGGCAGAGCGGCCGCAGCCTGCTTGAGTTGATCGTTGTAACGATCCACTTGTTCGTCCATTCGTAAATTTTCAGTTTTGGTTGGGTTTCCGTTCTTGTCAAAAGCGGTAACGACTTTATTGGTTTCGTCTTTGTTAGTGTATTTCCAGTTGGCTGGAACGTCGGAAGCCCGGGTTCCTTCTTTATCTAACAAATTCAATTCGACGCGATAATCGCGCTCACGGTCATCTTCCTTCTGTGGACCTGTTTCTTGCAAAGTGGGTGGAGGCGTTCCACCGCCACCGCCCGCTCCCCCACCTGCGGATGCTTCGAACCTAGGAGCGATCTGCTTAAAGCTTGTTTTTACCATCTGCTTGCACTGCTGCGCCATTTTTTGAATTTCTTGTTGCTCTTTGGCTCGTTGGGCCGGATCGGTGCTAGTGATCGCCCCAACGGCCTGTTGGGTCCATTGATCGCAGTTCGCGGACTCTTCACTCAATTTAACGTTTCCTGCATCGCCTTCGACTTTGTAAGCTCTCACTTGACCCAAATTACCGAGCGAGGACTTATAGAGAGCCTTGAGCCCCTCTTTTGCAGCTCCATAATAGAAAGAAAGGGTTCCCATCGCTTGGGGATCATTTTTCTTGTCGTCATCCTTCGCCGCTTTTTCAATCGTGCCAAAGGAGTCTTCTCCAACCTTGATGACATCAGGAAGGGCTTCTTCCCGTATCTCCCGTCGATCGACCTTATCTTTCTCTTTGTCCGCTTTCGCATTTGGCGAGGGAGGCTTGTCGTTGAAAATCTCTTTGGTTTCTACTTTGAAAACGCCTTCGTAGTTAATTCCCTTTTTGTCGAGCTCTGCCTGTCTTTCGGGGGTCGTCACTTCTTTGGCAAACTTGTCGTGCAGCTTATACACAGTACGCTCTAAGAGCGAAGAACCGCCGCCTTGTTCAATGGATCCGTGAGGAGAGACGCTCGCATAAAGTTTTCTTGTTTTATCTTTGTTAGGATCGCCGGTTTTAAGAGCGGCGTTCTTCTTATTGTAATCCTCATCCTCAGTCTCGTACTGATAATCATGGTAAGTAAGATCACTTTCGAAAGCGACTTGGTCGTCTTGATCGAAACGAACTTTTACTTTCGCTTTGGCGTCTTTGCCTAAAGCGTCTTGAGGCTTTCCCATGACGTTTTTATCTTGGGTAAAATCAGAAAATCTTTGGTTGTAACTTTGAATCGATTTTTGTTGAGCGGCGTCGATGTCGACTAATTTCGCCATAGCAAGCGAGGAAAAGAAATAGGAAATAGCGATAGCCATTCCCAAAAGCTTCAAATATGTACTTAAAATCCTCACGATGCGGGTACCCTCTACCCACATAGATAAGCAATCCAAGTGCCTGTTTTGCTGACAAATTAGCTAAGAGTTTCGAGGCTAAAAAATAGAGGCTGCGGCTAGGGCCTGGGCTTAGGAAAATAGCCTGGGCACCTGTATAGGTTTTAGACAGATTTTAGGGCTCCTGAGAGGGCAGGGGGGAGCGTCCCAAAGCCTTATCTGAGCAAGCTTTGCCGACATAGGTTCCGGCGTAGGTCAAAAACCCCTTTTCCTCGAAAATATTTTGGACGTAATCCGCAGGAGTGACTACCGCCTCGTGGAGCTTCTTAAAAGCTTCACCTCGAGTCGGCGCGGGCAACTGAATTAGCATTTCCAATCCCGGGCGACTTCCGCGCGGAAGAAGTTTTTCTTCGTCTATCGTTTAGGAGCCGCTTGGAAACGCCTCGGACGGCCCCGAGGCGTCCTTTTTGGGAAAGGGCATTCCTCAGCGAATGTAGTAGGGAGCATCGCGTAAATTAGGATTGACATTTTTTTCGCCTATTTTTTTAGATGTCGGTATCGCTCTTTACAAGTCCCATGGGACCCTCTTTTTTTGGGTTATAACCGGGCGACGGAGGCATTACCTTTCTCTCTTCTTCCGGGTTTCTCTCATGACTTTCGCGAGCCGCATGACGGACTCGCCAGGCCCCCATGGAAATCATTTCTTCCGATGATAGAAGTCTAATCACTTTGATGAAAGAGGGCGTGAAACGCGAAAGAAAAGAGCAGGCTCTTTTTTAAAAAGGTTAGCTGAAGTCGACCGAAGAAAATTATGGGCCAAGACGGGTTATAGCTCTCTCTATGATTTTTGCCTGAAAGAATTAGGGCTGTCAGAGAGCACTGTGGGAAAACGGATTCAAGTGTGTCGGGTGATTCAAAAATTCTCCTTTGTCTTGGAGCTACTAGAAAATAATAAAATCACGATGACTAATATCACTATCTTAGCTCCCTGCCTGACCTCGGCGAATGCCGAAGGATTATTTCAGGAAGCTCAAGGATTGGGTCGATACCGAGTGGAGGAGATAAAATGCCGTTTTGTCCCGAAGTCGGAGCCAAGAGACTCCATCACTCCCATTGCTAAAGTGATTGTCCAAGAACCTTCGCCGGAGAAGGCAACTTCTTCCCCTTTGGAAATAACTCGTCCCGTCGAAAGGGAAGTGACGCGGGTAAGAATCAGCGTATCCACTCAGTGATGCCCGCCTAGAAATTTCACAGTTACCTTGGTAATAATTGACATCGTCGTCAGAAGTGGTCGCGTAAGATTTTCCGTGTCCAAGCAGGTGCGTCAATGTTACGCACCGAAGGACAAGGAAAATGCAACTCAACATGGGAATCATCAAAATCGAGGTCAGTCTGCCGGAGGCGACCAAGGCCATCGAGGAATTCAAAC